>JAJFMM010000151.1 GCA_021772165.1 Chlamydiota bacterium
TCGTTGATCAACACTCCGGCACCGATGCGAGCTTTCGCACGGTAGCTAGCGTCATTGCACACGAATATTTTCATAACTGGTCAGGGAACCGAGTCACCGTCCGCAACTGGTTCGAGCTGGCTTTGAAAGAAGGATTTACAGATTTTCGTGCGATGCTCTTTGCCGAATGGGCTTTTGGAGCCGCTTTTATCCGCCCCAAAGATGTGAGGGCTCTCAGAGAAGGGCAGTTTCCGGAAGAGACGTCCGCAAGAGGTCATCCTATCATGGTCGATTCGTATGTCTCCGTCCATTCTATCTATGACGCTACAACTTACACCAAAGGACGAGAAGTCTTCAGAACGTTGCAAACGTATCTGGACAGAGTCGTGCCGGAGGGGTTCCGAAAAGCGCAAAATCTCTACTTCGAGCGCTATGATGGCCAAGCTGTAACTTTCCGCGAACTGCTAGAGGCGGCTAACGAAATTCTTGTTAAACATGATACGGGAACGAATCTCTCTCAATTTGAACGCTGGTTCGATCAGCAAGGAACGCCATGCGTTACCGTGACAAGAGAGGGTAGCAAACTCAAAGTTACGCAGTCGTGTCCTCATCCTAAAACCGGGGAGGAGCAAAAGCCCTTTCTCATTCCATTTAGCTATGAGTTCTTAAGAAAAGATGGGAGCACAGCTCTGGCAAGACAGGACTGTATCCTCACAGAAAGAGAGCAGTACTTCGATGTAGATCTCGAAGCTACCGCCATCCCACTGTTTCTACACAATTACAGCGCACCGGTGATCCTCAAGTACGATTACTCTCTAGAAGAGCTCGCCTGTCTGATGAAATATGCCACAGATCCCTTCATTCAATGGGAAGCTGGGCAGAACTACTCACTGCTCGCGCTCTCAGAGGCTCTGAGCAGATCTGAAAAGCGTATGCGCCCCAATCTCAAAAATCTGTTCTCGCACTATGCAGAAGCGCTCCAGAATGAGCAGCTCGAGCCGCTCGCAAAAGCGCATCTCTTGCAGCTTCCCTCTCTTCGAGCGATGGCTCAAAAATACAACTGTTACGATTTCAAAAAGCTAAAAAGCATTAGGCAGTTGTTCTCCAAAGAACTTGCAAAAAGCTGTAAACCCTATCTCCAAAACCTTCTAGAGCAATATCCAGAACCAAAGCACTACGAACCTACTTCTGAGCAGATGCAGATCAGAGAGCTACGTAATGCCTGCTGGAATCTCTTAACTCAAATTGATAAAGCTCAGTTGAGGCGCGCAGCCAATGAGTATCTCTCAGCGGATAATTTCGATACCTCTCTTTCTCTGTTTAGGATGCTGGTCAATCGACGTAGCTCTTTTAAAAAAGAGGTTATTGCCAATTTTTATCAGAAATGGAAAGAGGATAAGCTGGTGTTCAACAGCTGGTTGTCAGCACAAGCCTCTACCAACAATTGCACCGTCAAGGACTTGAAAAAACTCATGCGAGTAGAGGGCTATGATGCCAAAAATCCGAACCATATTCGCTCTGTGCTCTGTGTGTTTGCTAGAAACCTTGGCCAATACCACGATCCGTCCGGAGCGGGTTATGCATTTTTAGTGGATCAGATTCTTGAGATTGGAAAATTCAACCCGATCGTGGCGCATAATAATTTAGCGGTCAGTGCATTCGGCGATTACAAAAATCTTCCTGAAAAACAGAAAGCGCTGATGAAGAGGGAAATGCTTCGTCTGCAGAGCGCCGACTCACTACCGGAAACACGCGATCTAATCCGAAAAATGCTCGAATAGAGCTTAGCGGATAGTGTGGTACTTGTCTGACCAGGCGGGATCGAATTTATACGTTTTACCTTCGATCTCGATGGTTCTATAGACCCAGTCTTCATCGTTTTCTCGAAGAAGGCGGTCACATCCCATGAGATATCCTTTGACGAAACCATAACGCTGCACGGCCAATTGCATGTAGCGTGACGATGTGGGGCGGAAATTACTCCGAGAACCACTGGTGGGCGAGATCACATTTTGATGGAAGCGGATGACCGAGTCAGCTATGCGCGCTACGATACCCGGAGTAGCCGAGGCTATTTGTTCTGTCGGTGGCGTTTTGAGGTCAGAATCGCGTCCCCAAGGTTCGACGTAAGGATCGCTGCGGGCAAAGAGAAAGAGAGGACAGAGTAGTAGAAGTTTAAAAAGCATGTTGCAGCATCAATACAGGGAATAAACTACGCTCATTGAGCACTCTTCCGGCGCTACACTCGTAGAGCCTTTCGTTGTAATACCTCGCCTCTTCACCAGCGCCGTAGATCCCTCCAAAGTACCAGCCAGCCTCAAAGCCTGTGGTGATGATCCCTGCAGCTACATGGCCGCGATAGAAGAACTGATAGGCAGCAGCGATAAAGAGACCGTTGAGGAGAAAGGCTGTCGCTGCAGATTTTTTCTGGCCAATGTAGAGATAGCCGGCTCCCGGCAAGATCGCGTTGAGCATCTGCGCTCTTCCCACTGATTTGCTCTCCTGGTCATAGCAGGTGAGCATCGGATCTAAATAGGAAGGATGCTGTAGATCTTCATTGATGGCGCAGATCGAATCGAGCTCTCCATGACGCAATGCTCTCGAAACTTTGAGCTCTTCTGAGGTTGAAGGATAGGTTGAATCGATCATCTCGCACATTCTCTCTTCTTTCTCTGGGCAATCCGTCTCTCGATAGCACTCGTAGAGAATGAGAAGAAGGTCATGGTAGGCAGGAAAGGATTTGTCCGCTGTGGCGAGATCGCTTTTTTCAAAGCTTTCGATCGTCTCATCGTAGCGATTGGCGAGGTAGTAGCAGAGAAGTACGTCATACTGGATTTCTAACTTCCTCATCTTCTCTTCCTTTGGAATGAGGATCTCTGCTCTTTTATAGGTCGATACAGCACGGTAGAGGTCGAGGTCCTGCGCAAAGGCAAGGCCGATGAGCATCTCTCTTCCCCAATCGGTCGCGCGCTCCTCATCCGATAGATTGGCAAAGGCAGATTGCAGGCGAGAAAAGTGGCGGTCTTGGATCTGGTAGCTTACGCGCGGCTCAATCCGATCAGATACTCGGCAGCATCCAAAGCAGATCGTAAGCAGTAAGAGCGAAAGGGTTCTATTCATCGTCTGGCGATTTGATGTATTCCATCGCCTCGTCGAAGTTATTTTCGAGGAATGGTGTGCCGGCTTGGTCGTGGAAGAAATCTTCTTGTTCGGCAGTGAGCGTTTTCATCTCTTCAAGAGAATTGACGATCGTCGGTCGCATAAAGATCACGAGGCTATTTAAGGACTCAGTCTGGTTGTTTTGCGTAAAGGCTGCACCCACAAGAGGAAGGCCGCCTAGGCAGGGGATTCCAGCTGTTTGCTTGGTATTACTGTTGTTGACCATGCCGCTGAGAATCAAGAAGTGCTTGTCGGGGATGTGCACGGTGGTCTGCATCGAGGCGCGGTTGGTGGTGATACCTGTCGCTTGTCCCGCTTGGAAGTTGAAGGTCGCTCCCGATCCAGCAGCAGAAGATTCACTGGTGCTGTCAATGTTGATTTCCATCGTGATGATATCGGAGTTGCCCAATACAGGTGTGACCGTGAGGTTGAAGCCGATGTCGCGGTATTCAAGGTTGGAAGTAGTGACCGTGTTTGCCGCTTGGTTGGAAATGAAGGATCCGGCGAACGGTATGTTCTGTCCAACGAAGATCGAGGACGTTTTACTGTCCTGTGTGATGATTTTCGGTGTCAATACGACCGTTGTTTCATCATCGGTCTGAATGGCGGTCAAGAGAGATCCTAGAGAGAGGAACGAGTTGCCTTGGTGCATGATGATGTCGCCAATGACTCCCAAATCAAAGCCGGAGTTGAAAGGAATGTCTTTCGGTACAGGTTTTGTGGTCGCTGTAATATCTTGGAGATTCGAGGAGAAAGAACCTGTCGATACGGTATCTGTTGGCTGCAGGTTATTAAAGCTACCTGAGAATCTGTCTTTGAATTTGAGTTTACCGCCCCACTCCAGGCCAAAATCGACGGCGTTGGTCAGTGAGGTTTGCAGAACGAGGATCTCGATGAAGACCTGCTTGAGCGGGATGTCGAGATTTTTAATCAGCTCGCGCAGTCGGGTCAGCGTCTCTTGATCACCGGAACAGAGTAGTGAGTTGGTGACCTCCAACCACTGGAGCGAGTTGATCGAGGTGAGCAGGTTCTGGTTGACCGGCGCATTCGAGATCAGCAGGTCTTTTGCGATTTGACGAAGAGCCCCTTGGATCTCGTCTCCCTTGTGGAACTGCAACTTGTAGACGAGGAAGCTTGTGTTGTCGATCGCCTGGATTGATTGATCGGCGTTTGGTGCTCCAGCCGGTAGGTTGCCGGGGATATCGAACTCTTTGAGTAGCTCTTTGACGCGAGCGAGTGATTTCGTATCGCCTGTAAAGACCAGAGACTGCGTATTGGGTACATACTTCATCGTTTGGATCGAATGGAAGAGACCTGGGTCGTTCAGTCCGCTCGTTTTCAGGTTTTCAGAAAACTCGTTCAGTGTCCTTTCCAGCTCAGGTCCCGAGAGAGACTGTGGGCGGTAGATGAAGAAATCGGCGGGTCCTGTTGGATGAGGAGTTGTTTTGGGAGCGAGGCCTGTTACATCGAACTTTTCGACGAGCGTGTGTACCTTGGCAAGAGCCTCTTCTGTTCCTGTAAACATCAGGGAGTTCGTTTCTTTCACGTACTTCATGCTACTCAGAGCTGAGACGAACTCTTTATCAGAGGCGCCCGATTTTTTCAGATCACTTGTAATCGCTTTGAGCGCTGTTGTGATCTGATTGGGGCTCGCATGGTTGAGCTTATAGAGTAGGAACGTCGATTTGCCAACGTGCTGGATGGGAGCGAGCTTGTGTGGTGGCACATCAATATCTTTTAAGAGTGCCTGGATCTTTTTGATCGCTTCAGGATTGCCTGTGAAGATCAGAGAATTGGTCGTATCGACATATTTCATCGAATCGATGGTTGAAAGGAGATTCGGGTCTGCCAGAGAAGATTTTTTCAGATTGGCGGCGATGTCTTTCAGTGATTTTTCAATAGCGGGAGCTGTCGCATGTTGCGGTTTGTACAGGAAGAAATTACCCGGACCGGAGGGGCCTTTGTGCGGAACATCATATTGTGAGATGAGCTCTTCTGCTTCTTTAACAGATTCGGCATCTCCTGTGAGTAGGATCGAATTGGTCTCTTTAACGTAGCGCGCATTTTGCAGCACTTTGACCAGAGGGGCATCCTTCATTCCCGTCGATTGCATATTTTTGATGAGGTTTTCAATGTCCTCTTCAATCAGATCTCCCGTGGTGTTCTTCACCTTGTAGATGACGTAACCCGGTTTTTGCGGACCTTTTACCTCAGTGGTATCAAAGGCCGTAAGCATCTCTTGGATTCTAGTTAGAGCGGCTTCTTGACCAGAGAACATAAAAGAGTGCGATTGAGGAATCCATTTTCTCGAACGTAGAGCGGCAATCAGCGTTGGATCGCCATCTTTTTTGCTAAGATTCTCAGTCACTTCATTGAGGTAGTGCTCTGTTCTTTCCTCAGACGCGTTTTTCAGCGGATAGAGGAAAAAGCTATGTTCCTTGGCAGACGAGGTCTCTTCTGTATCGAAGTTTTGGAGCAGCTCACGGATGCGATCGAGGCTGGAAGGGGATCCATGAAAGATGAATGAGTGAGAAGGTTCAATCCACTTCATCGAACGAATCGCATCAATCAGAGGGCCATCAACATTACGATTGAGATGATCGGCAACCTGCTTGAGATAGGCGGATGTGCGATCGCGAGAGGCGAAATGTGGTTTGTAGAGTATGAAGTTTTTACCTTCTCTCCCTGTAGAAGTAGAGTCCACAGAGGCCAAGAGTTCATCTACGCGCTTAAGAGATGCCGGATCTCCAGTGAAAACAATCGAATTGGTACTTTTGATCCATTTCATGCTGTTGAGAGCACGCAGCAGAGCGGGATCTTTCAGATCGGATGATTGTAGGTTATCTTTGAGATCTTTCATTGCAGTGACAATTTGATCGCCGCGCAAAAATTTTGGCTTGTAGATCAGAAATTGGCTGCTATTAGGACCGCTGCCACCACCTGTGTCGAATTGTACGGCGAGCAGCTGTACTTTTTGCAGGGTCTCATTAGGGCCTGTAAAGAGCAGAGAGTTCGTCTGCTTGATGTATTTCATGTTGTCGATCGTGTGTACAACAGCTTCGTCCACTTTCGACTTTGAGAGATTGGATGCAAATGTTTTTAGAGCTTCTTGGAGTTCATCCGGTTCTGCTACCTGGATTTTGTACACAGCAAAATTGGCTTTGGTGGCCGGTGTTGAGAGTGTCCCTGTGTGAGTGTCTGCATTCGAAATCAATTCTCTAATTCTAGGAAAGGAGTTGGACTCTCCAGAGAAGATTATCGTGTTAGAGGAAGGATTGACTTTTGCGCTGCGTAGTTCATTGATGAAGCCTTCGTCGGCTCCACCTGTTTTGGCGAGATTGTCCGCCATCTCTAAGATCGATTTTTGAAGCTCGGTGGCTGTGCGGTTCTCAGGCTTGTAGACGAAAAAAGAGATGCCTTCCTTTGCCCCCACGACGTCAAGAGTTGTAATGAACTCTCTCAACTTGGCATTGACAGTAGGATTTCCCACAAAGATCAGTGAATTGGTATCCGCAACCCACTTAGCGCTTTCTATCGTTGCCATCAGAACGGTTTCGGTTTTTTGCTCTCCTTGGAGGCTAGAAGCAATCGCTTTGAGGTCTGTCAGAATATCCGGACCCTGACGGTGAGTGAGTTTAACCACCATCACATCAGAGCGCTTTTGTAATTCTGCCAAAACCTCTTTTTTCGGGGGCGTATCCAGGCTCCTCAAGACGGTGATTGCTTTATCATTGAGCTCAGGCGTCGATACGATGAAGATGGCATTTGCAAGCGATTGCGGCACCATGATGAAGGGATTGCCTTGGGCAATCGGATTCATGATCTGGCTGGCCAGATCGATCAGGTATTCCGGCTTATTGTATTCGGATTCGTAGCCGCGGATCTCGAGTACAGAGTGTGGCGCATCGAGATTTTCGATGAGGGCAGCGGCTTTTTCCACACTAGCTGTAACGTCGGTTAAGATCAGTTGACGAGTCTCTTCTGAAATTTCGATGAGCGCTTCGTCGGAGATCATTGGACGGAGGATCGATGAAACGGATTCAGGATTCGCATTTTTCAGACGGAAAACTCGCGTTACAATAGGAGCTCCGGATGTATTGGTGCCATCTTCCAAAACAAGCGATGCCATTTGGCGAACGGATGGGTTTTTGTGGATGACAAGACTGTTTCCTTGTTCGAGAAGCGTCAGTCCGTGGATGCGGAGGAGTTGCAGAAGAGTTGCCATGACATTTTCTGCTGTAATCGGTGCATCGGAGACGACGGTGACTGTGTATTGCAGCTCTGCTTCATCGAAAATAAAATTTACGTTGCAGATCTTGCTGGCGAATTTGACATATTCAACGAGTGAGACAGTGTTGTAGTTGATTGTATAGCTGTCTTCTTTCGGAGTGGGTGTGTCTGTTTCCTTCTTTTCTCCCATCAGAGAGAAAGGTAAGAAGACAAGCACTCCTCCGAGTGTTGCGCGAACGAGGATCTGCCTTAGATTATGAATCATGCGTATAGATTCGTAAATAGTGAAAATTGACCTACTTGAATCGTAAAATACCGAGCAAATTAATGCAACGTAGGAGGAGTGTGTGGAGGTTCTTTTTTTCTGCGTATGGAAAGATTCAAACCGTTACCGGAAGAAGATTGCATCAAATGTTGTGCAAAATCGTGCATGGAAAGATCCGCTTGTACCTCTGTGAGAACGGGATTTTCACAAGTTGTCGACAAAAGGAGAAGATCATTTTCTTTCCATTTGCGATCGGTCTGTAAAAAAAGTGCGTTGGGATCAATTCCGAGTGCTCCATTGGGCGTTTCGAGTTGATAAAATGTGGATTGTGAAGAGGGTAAATGCCAAAGAGATGCGCATGAACAGGAAATAAAAGAGAGATGGTCCTCTTCAGGACAAAGTAGGAGCAGCGCAAAAGAGAATTTTTTTCTAATGGGATCACAACAGAGAGCATCGTTGAGTGCGCTGATCATTCTCATGGGATGGAAATCTTTAGAGAGAGAAAATTCCATCGATGCACGAAGAGCTCCTCTAAAATGAACATTTGCAAAAAGAGAAGCAGCTTCATCTTGATCCTGCGGATACGCAAGAGCAATGGCTAACCTGTTTTTCGAGAGCGGAAAAAAATCGAGATAGAGATTTTTGTTGTTGAGAGCGATTCCAATGTCAGCAAAAGGCCAATCGGGAGCCTCTTTTGTCTTGAGATAAGAGTGTGCATGCTGGATCAGCTCAGAGTTGTCTGCCGTGGCGCTAGGAGTCGTTTTCTGGATGCATTGAGATAGATCCGTGATGAAATCGACAATATCAGAGTAGCGCGCTTGTGGATCCGGCTGTAGAGCCTTTTCTACAATGGGACGTAGGTTAAGAGGCAGAAGGGCGGTGTCGCAAGCGCGCTCCGAAGGACGACCTAAGAGCAGCTCACAAGCGATGACGCCGAGCGAATAGATATCTGAGGAGGGAGAGACGTCGAGGGGATTATTTTTCTGCTCAGGGCTCATGTACACAGGTGTTCCCATGAAGCGCTTTTTTTCGGAGAGATGCTCTTTATCCTGGTTGCCGTGTAGTTGTGCGATACCAAAATCGATGACCTTGATTTCTCCCGAATCTGTGATGAGAATATTGTCAGGTTTGATGTCGCGGTGAACGATGCCATGCGTGTGCAGATGGCAGAGGGCGTAAGAGACTTGCAGAAGGATTTCAAGAGCTCTTTTTGCGGAAATTTTTTTCCCCTGGGAGTATTCTCGAAGAGAGGTGCCTTTGATGAATTCCATGGCGATATAAAGACCCTGCTTCCATTCTCCTTGGCTGTAGAGTCGAATGATGTTCGGATGGTTGGACATGGAAATGATGCGAGCTTCTTTGAGAAAGCGCTCAACAGCTTCTTTGTTTTTTAAAAAATTGGGAGAGAGAACTTTTAAGACGAGCTGTTTGGATGTGACGGGATGGTATCCCAGATAGAGGAAGCTCATGCCTCCTTTGCTCAAAAGGCTATCGACTACATAGGGACCGATTTTTTGCGGAATGTCAAAAGTCTGAGCCGATGCAGTGAGTTCAGGAAGCGTAGCTTGTTTGCAAAACGTAGTATCCAATGGAAATATCTATCATATATGAAGTGATAGACTTTAAAGATTCCGAGAAAATAAATCTAGCGCTGAATTAAGCCGTTTCGAGGATCCGGATGCCAAGTTTCTCTCCCAAATACACAAGCTCTGCTCTCCCTACTTTTTGGCCATTGACTGTAAGAGCTACGCCCTGCTCAGGATGGATCGGAAGCTCGAGGAAATTCCCAGGAGAGAGCTTCATTAGCTGGTCTACGGAAATACGCAGACGTGCGAGTTCGACCGTGACATGAAGAGGAAGATCTTTGACGGCCATCGAGCGGCCCTCATCGGCAGGAATCATATTCTCCTCACCCATCGTTTCTGATGCGTTCGGTTCGCTCTCTTGCATTTCAGGTGCGGGTTCTCTGTTTTCCATTTCATCCTCATAGAATAGGGCATAATCGAGTAGTTTGATTTTGTTCTCTTTGACAGAGACGTGAAAAAGAGGTGTTCCAGCTAAAGTGATGCTGGCGACTCCATCTTTATGTTTCGGGTCGTAACTACCTCGATCCAGAAGGACGAAATCTCCCTTTTTCAGTTTTTTCCATTGTGGAGCTGTCAAAACGACGCTGCCAGTTTTTACTCCAACGGAGACCTCTAAACTTTTTGCAAGAGGCGTAAGAGAAAAGAGCTCGCGAAGGGATGCGAAATGCCTTTGCCAAGAGGTCAGGAGATGCTCGTTGATCACAAGACGACCCCAACAGGAGCGCTGCTCAAAAGTGAGTTTGATGTCTGCACACCAAGAGGCTCCGTGAGGAAGTGATGCCTCTTCGTCGAGCTTTAGTGAGAAATCTTTGAGCGGCTCAAGGCCTTGCAGCGCATCGAGAGCATTCAAGGCGAGATAGCGGTAAAAGCCTTCTTGCAGAATCTCTGAACTAACGCTGCGTCCGCGCGCTTTCCCATTCATCAGCCAAGAGGTCAGGTAAGCAACATCTTGTCTAGACATGAGCCAGAGTGCCTCTCCGCTCAACGGTGTGAGTGCCGCGCCGAGAGTGAGAAGATTGGAGCCAAGTCCTTCAGTTAGATCCGTAGGGTCTCTCCAGGCGCATTCGCCCATTTCCAAAGAGAGTCCCGTGATTCCGAAGTGAGACGCAATCAGCGATGAGATTCTTTGAAAATCAAATCGCGGTGCATTTCCATAAAGAGGAACTTGATCGAGCTCAAGGAGGGCTGTGTCAACTTTTCGTACCCAATGAAAGGGGTGTGGATGCTCTTGTGTCATAGACTACCTATCATTGTCACCATCTCGGTCTCCTGCATCGTCTTGTGATCCTGCTTCTTTTTTACGGCGGATTAAAGGTTTTTCCGTGGCTACAGAAGTCTCCAGTCGTCCGATGCGAAACTGAACGCGTCGATTGTCATAAGCGGAGGCAAAGGCTGCTGTTAAAGTATGGATATTGTCATTGAATATTTTCACTGCCTGCGGAGAGCCGGTGAGGCGCACATTCAGAGAATCGGGAGCGCTCGCATATTTTTCAATCTGGATTTTTGAGTTGAAAAAGGGAGAGTTCTGCATGT
>JAJFMM010000152.1 GCA_021772165.1 Chlamydiota bacterium
GCGAAACGCCGAATCTCAGGAGCGCGCTTGCGACGGTGCGCGAGCTCTCTCATGTGGTCTTGTATGTTTCAAAGCCTGTGGCGAAAGGTGAGCAGCTTTGCTACGACTATGGCCCCGATTACTGGAAAAAGCGCTCGGCGCCTAGCGCTTTGGGATGATGACCCAGGCGATCAGGTAAGCGATGACGAGCGGAATCACACCGCTCAAAAAGCAGAGAAAGACAGCGACCAGACGGACGATCGTCGGATCGGCATTCACCGTTTCCGCAATGCCTCCACAGATGCCTGCTATCATCTTGTTCTGCGAGGAGCGTTTCAGTTTTTTTCGCTGGAGAGCGGGGGTGCCTGTCGGCTCTAGCGGGATGATGAAGAGCGCAATGATGTAGGCGATTAAAAGCGGAATGATGCCTGTAAAGAGAAGCAAGAGTACGAAAATCAGGCGCAGAATCGTCGGGTCGATGTTGTAGTAGTTGCCGAGACCTCCGCAGATCCCAGCCATGACACGGTCTGTTCTTGAGCGATATAATCTTTGCATAATCTCACTATAGCAAAAGTTCTCTATTGCCATATCGTTTTTTTTATGGATCGTTTAGAATTTCATCTTTTCAGGAAGGAATGGATGAAATTTCTCTCTCTTTTAGCTCTGGCTCCTCTAGCCGCCTTGTTTGGTTCTGTCAATGAGCCGATGCGCTGGGAATGGCAGACGGGTTATCGCAATGATGATCTGCATTGGCATCTGGAAAATCCGGGAGATGCCAGCGAGCTGACCTATAGCGAGCACTACCGTAATCTACAGTTTTGGGAAAATGCCCTGACGGTGAAGGTGATCTATCGCAGTATCGCCGTTTTCGTGCGCGGAGCCGGTGCTTTTGGCTACGGTCCTATGAAGCAGCGCTTTTCCGATCTAGATTTCACGGCAGAAGAGCCGCAACTTCGTTTCGATACAGGCGCCTGGACGATGGAAGGATGGGGCTATTTCGGCTACGCGGTCAATCTGACGGCAGATAGGCTCTATAAAGTGATCCTCGTGCCTTTTGTCGGCGCTAATGTCAATTATGAGCAGTTAAGTCGCCGAGGGAGCCACACGTCTGATGGAGAGGCTGCCGGAGCGACTGCTGACACCTACTCCCTCGAATCTACCTTACCTGGATCGGAAGAGACGACCTTGTATGGCCCTCTGATGGGCGCCTTTTTCCTGGTGCAACCGGGTGGGCCTATGCAGCTCGAAGCGGGCTATGCCTATCGCCGCCAGCATCTCCGCTTTAAGACGAAGATCCAGACGGATGTCTCTCTCTTTTCCGGTAATAATTTGCTCAGCACGACCGAGAAGTTGGAGTCGTTTCGATCCAAAGATGGCAGCAATATTGGTCAAATGGGTTGGGCTAGGCTCGATTTTCTCCTTTCAAGGGAGTGGCGCTTGGGACTCTTTGCCCAGATCCAGTACTTTACCTCGCGTGTGCTCAATGTTACTCTCCGAAATAAGACGACGAACGAAGATATACCGCAGAAGTTTAAAATTCGCTGGACCGCCATCTCCGGCGAGTTCACCGTATCGAGGACATTTTGATAAAACAGAGCGAACATTTTCCTTCCAAAGATCAGCTCATCATGGGGCTGCATGCCATTCAAGAGGTCCTCAAACATGCTCCGGAGAGGCTGTTGAAGGTCTTTACGTCAGTAAAGACAGGAAAGCAGGAGCGCAAAGGCGCCCTCTTACAAGCCTGCGAGGAGAGGGGAGTGCCTGTTCAGCATGTCTCCTTCGATCTTCTGACCAAAATGGCCGGATCGGATTCCCACCAGTCTTTTGCGGCGCAGGTTCGAGGCAGGCACTTTTATGGAGCTAAAGAGTTTCTGAAAGAGCATGAGGAGAAAGAGTCTCTGTTCGTTCTGATGCTCGATGAGATCCACGACCCTCAGAATTTCGGAGCCCTTCTGCGTTCGGCAGAGTGCTTCGGTGTCGATGGCGTCGCCTGGTCGAAAAATCGCGGCTGCGACCTCTCTCCAACCGTGGCCAAAGCGAGCTGCGGCGCAAGCGAGCTCGTGCCGCTTTTGCGCGTCTCGAATTTAGCTGATAGTGCTGAACAGTTCAAAAAGGCGGGTTTCGAGGTCGTAGCAGCTGTAGCAGATCCTGAAGCAAAGCCGCTCTTTTCCTACACGTTCGCACCGAGAACGCTTCTGATCGTAGGTTCGGAAGGGGAGGGGATTCAGCAGCTTTTAAGAAAGAAAGCAGATCGTCTCATCTATATCCCGCTTTCAGGCAAGGTGCAGTCACTCAACGTCGCGCAGGCGACAGCCGTGCTTTTAGCCGGATGGAAATCAGGACAAAATTAAAAGAGTGCGATAGCTTCATCAATGAGATCTTTCGACGCTTTCCACGAAGCATAGGTGATGTTTTGCGTGAATTGCTGCACTAGTTCCAGAGACCAGTTGGTCGCAGCGGCAGGGTGGATCATCTCTCCCCAAGAGGCGACGGTTGTCGAGGATTGGCAAACCGTTAGTTTTGCGATGTCCCGTCTCAACAGATTCTCAAGGAGCTCTTCAATACTACGCGCAAACCCGATATCGGCCGGATGAGGAAACTGCTGCAGGTAGGTAGCCAGTTGCGAGTAACCTTCAGAAAAAGGCTCGCTCAGTTGATTGAGCTCTTGTGCGGCTGTGTCAGAAGAAGTGCTTTTATTAAGCGCATAGGTCTCGATCCAGCCGCCATAACCTTGAAGACCCTCTTCGATCAATTTCAAGATCGCACGAAGCTCCTCTGTGATCTCATCCGAAAAAACTCTCTCTCGGGGATCGTTATGGTTAATCGCTGTAATAAAACTCGTTGCGTTTACCTGTACACTTGTAGATGTCATAGTTCTTATCCTTCAAGGTCTAGTACAGTATACCATAAATGGGATGGGTTTGTCAAGAGGGCAAAATCGCAACTAACTTAGGGTTAGCTTCTAAGAAAATTCTGCGCAGGGGAGTAGGAGCTCTTGAAGTCGTTAAAAAGAGACCAAAAAGAGGAGATGTCTAGATATCTCTCCGGAAGCAGATCCTTGAGAGCCGGGTGGAGGATGCCACCTTCTCGGATCTTATAGCCTTTATCTCCTCGAGCAAATTCAGACATTTTCAGCTCATGGATCATCTTGAGAGCAACAAGCTCTTTGAAGGGGTAAATTTTCTCGCCGGTGTCATCTGTAATAGAGTGGTCTGCGATGGCAGAGGTCGAGTAGCGTCCATTGACAAGGGGGAGCGGACGGCCTGTTTTTAGCCATTCTTTTAGGGCAAAGACCATAGGAATCGCTGCGCCACCTGTCCGATCGACGCTGCTTTTACAATGAATCACTTCCGGTAGATCCAGGATCGTGACCAGGTAGGCTCGAGCAAGGATCTTCTCCCAGCTTTTCTTTAGCTTGTTATTGAGAAGAGCGTCGAGTGTATCTTCGATCTGATTGATCTTCTTTTGATTGTCACCGGCTCGGAGCTGTTTGATCTTCGCCTCTGCTAGTTTCTGGAGCGCTTTGTCAGCTTCTATTGAATATGCTTGTGCTGTTGACTCTCCAAGAAAGTTAGGTAAGTAGTTGGACCAGTTGAACTGGTTGGCAGCAATCGCAAGGGGATTGACGACGACCTTATAGGTCTTGCCAGTTTCCGGATGTGTGATCTCGAGGGGCGTCTTTTTGCTCTCTTTTGCTAATCTGTTATAAGCCTCGAGCTGCTTTTCAAACATGTTTTTTTGCTGACTGTCAAACACGTGCATATTCAGCAGCGATTGCACAGCAAATGTTAGTTCATAGTTCCCATCTTCTCTTAGCTGGATCCCTTTGGATAGGCCCGAGAAGTCTTCGAAGCGCTCAATCTCTCCTAGAAAGAGGAATCGAGCCATCTCCTTGGCTTTGGGCAGAGTATCAACGCGGCCGGCATAGCATGTGCTGCTGCCATCTTCAGCCTCAATCTTTCTCAGCATCGTGATCGTATCAGCATGCCTGTTGTAGCTCGAAGAGATCGCGCCAGAAATTACGCCATCTTGCGTTTTGCAACCATTCAAGGGGCTGTTTTTCGCGAGAATATCATCAGAGCGGATCGATGTTGTTTTGAAAAATTCACTCATTTTTCCCATGAGGGTTGTGCTCATGCGATAATCTTCTCTCTTCTCGACGCCAAGACGAGTTCCTAAGCGAGTCTCTTTTGCACTGTTGCTTTCGGGCTTATCTCCGTTCTTAGAAAGGAGGTAGTTCGCCTCCAAGCGAGAGAGTCCCTCTTTTGAGAGGTGAGCTGTGGCCTCGCTGTTCCAACGAGGAGCGGGAGGGATCTTATTTAATAGGTGCGTAGGTTCCAGAAATGCAAAGTCAGCCTTCGCGACGCCTTTGAGTTCATGAGAAGCTTCCGGCTTGGCAATGGTTGGGTTGTTCGTCTTAATCTCTGTTTGCTTTTCTGAAACAGCCGGTAGCGAGCCCCAGACCAGAGCCGCTTTTTTTGCGGTAGAAGCTGCCGGAGTCTTTTTTAGCATGAAGAGATCCGGATGGGAGATGATTCGGCCATCTTTTAGAAAGACGCCTCTTTCGTTCGCTCGAATCAGTTCTGTTGGAGATAGAGTCGGATTCTCTTCAAAAAATTTCTTGAAAAAAGCATTGAACCAGGACTTTGCCTCGGACGCGCCTTTAAAGCTCCATCCCTTATTTAGGGTTAGATTTGTATTGTAGAGCTTTTGATTAATGCCAATATCTAGCTTTAGTATTTCAGTCATAATGAAGAATTATAACATAAACTATAATAAATATTAAGAATAAAGATTATTTGATTTTTGGCCAGGAGAGGCCGATGGTGGAGCTGCCCCTGGAGGCGAGCCAGCCCTCGAGGTCGGTCTCTATGGTTCTGGCCTGGCTGATGACCTCAGCTAGCTCTGGATAGCCCTTTGCTATAACGGTCTCATCGACTAGGTCCAGTAGCTGGTTATGGAAGGCCTCGCCCGGATCCAGCATGCCTGCATCGACGCACGTCTCGAGGGTTTCTTTAAGCAGATCGATGTTTTCGAGCGTTTCTTCCCTAGCTTCAAGGAATTGCACTTTTTCAGGGTCTTTCATGGTGGCCTCTATACTTATTTATACCCCTTTATGTCTGGTGTGTAAACAATTATTTTAGATTGATTAAAAGCATAAAACCGTTAAAATATGCACATCTTGATAAGAACTAAGGTATTTAGAGTGACTGCCATTAATTATATAGATG
>JAJFMM010000153.1 GCA_021772165.1 Chlamydiota bacterium
CAAATCTCATTAGTCCCGAAGGATTTGCCAAAACGATCCTAGATCGAATCCGGGTTAAAAAAATGGGACCACCCGCTCTCTTCTTTGAAAGAGCGGGTGATCTGTCAACGCTCTTTAGATATTTAGCTCTGGCCAAAATAAAATTCTGTTTTTGATGGGACCGAGGCAGGTAGCCTCACCATCTATAATTCGCAAGTCAACTCTTAGGATTAGAGGGAACTCCCTGGAGACCTCTCATTTACAACCTCGCGTCAATATTGGAGAACACGCTGAAAATGTGTAGGTCGAGAGAGCTGCTCGGAGGCAGAAATCGCATTCACTGAAGAAGTTTGTAACGGTTACACACTTTAATGCCTTTGATTCTTTGAAGTTAGTTGATGTATATTTTGGTGTCATGTATTTGTTAGTAAAGGATAAGCTTCTTTATCAGGAAATCCATCCGTTAAATTTAAAATAAAATATACTTACAATAATAAGGCTATATTATGACTTTTGCTAATTAATGCAATTACAATACTCTTTCTGACTCTGTTTTGACGACAGATTCAGTTACATTCAATACAGCTATTGGGGTAACGGCGTTAGCAAGCGCAAACCCATCGGGTTCTCTAAAAAATACAGCAATGGGTTATCAAGCTCTCAATGGTCTGACAACGGGCGGCTCTTGTACGGCAGTGGGAGCTAGTGCCCTTTCAGCAAACATTACAGGAAGTTCCAATACAGTTATGGGTGTAGGCTCCTTAGATGCAAATATATGGGGCGATTTTAATGTGGCAATAGGAGATAACGCTCTAGGGACAGTAGTAACAGGCACTAACAACATAGGAATTGGATCTTTTGCTGGGAATGGTTTAATTGGTAATAATTCCAGCAATATTTGTATTGGATCTACTGGGGTAGCTGCCGATAACAACACCCTGCGAATCGGCGCTGCTACAGGAACCGGAGCGGGTCAGCTCAATTCAGCATTCATCTCTGGCATTTATGGGGTTACTGCAACAAGCGCCGATCAAATGGTCGTGATGAATTCGAGCAACCAACTGGGAACACAAGCTATTAGCTCAGGTGGTATAACCGGATCTGAGTCTTTTCGAGCCTATTTAAATACGACTCAATCAAATGCTACTGGAGATGGCACTACAGTTAATCCTGTGCCCTTTGATACAACGGAAGTTAATACTAATTCAAATTTCAATACTGGAACTGGAGTGTGGACTTGTCCTGCAACAGGTTTGTATAGCATGTCTGTATCTATATATATTACCGGAACCAGCACGGGTTGTAGTAATTTTCAGTTTACTTTAGTGGAAACAGGGGGTTCTTCTTACCAACTGGCTGCTATCAACTATGAAAATGTTGTAATTACAGGTGGGGCTCTGCAATTTAACACGAATGTAGTGGCCCTTCTTACTTCTGGTCGTACTTCACAGATATCTCTTACTGGGCACTTTGGAACTAAGACTCTAACTATTGCTTCTGGTTTAGGGTTTACTTGGTGGTCTGGCTATCGAATTACGTAAAAAAGATTTAATTAGTTAGTGATGTATTTCGGTCTCTACTCAAGGAACCTAAGGAAGGTCTGGGTAACTCGCTTTTGCGGAAATTGCGAGAGATTTTTAGTCACACTGCGATTTACAGAACGAAGTTAACCTTTTTCAGGTTAACAAGTTCGAAATCGCTGTGTGGATGAAAAGATCCGCAAGATTCGCGAAATGGAGTTGTCCAGGCCTTCCCTAAGGTCTATCTTTGGGACTGGTCGCTCATTGATGACAAGGAAAAACGGGAAGAGGGATTTGCCAAGACGATCCTGGATCGAATCCTGGTTTAAAAAAATGGGATCACCCGCTCTCTTCTTTTAAAGAGCGGGTGATCTAGACCTATCTTTGGAATCTACTAATTCTTTTTTGGGATATTTATAATCTATTGCTTATTAGGCGCTTAAGTATGACCAAAAGAAGCTACATGTGAGATTGGTCTTGACCAAAATAAGATGCTGTTTTTGATGGGACCGAGGCAGGTAGGCAAGACCACAACGAGCTTGGAAACCTCTTCGCACTCTTCTGCTCATTATTATCTAAATTGGGATGACCAGGCGCATCGACTGTTGATTGCTGAGGGACAAGAAGCGGTTGCTCGGCATATGAATCTGGATAAGCTCCAAGATGAACTGCCTATCGTGGTTTTCGACGAGATTCATAAATTTACCAAGTGGAAGGACTTTCTCAAGGGATTTTTCGATGTATATGGTAAGCGTACAAAGATCATTGTAACGGGAAGTGCGCGGTTAGATATTTTGAAATTTAGTGGCGATAGCTTAATGGGGCGCTATTTCCTCTATCGTCTTCATCCTCTTTCAATTCGCGAACTGATGGATCCTTCTCTTTCAGATGATGAAATAAGATTGCCTATTCAGTGCAGGGAAGAAGATTTACAAGCTCTTCATCAATTTGGCGGATTCCCCGAACCGTTCCTACAGAAAAATACTCGTTTTTATAACCGTTGGAAAACGCTGAGAATCAAGCAGCTTTTTCAAGAAGATCTACACGATCTATCGCGTATTCAGGAGGTAAGTCAGTTGCAGCTCTTGGCAGAACTCTTGAGAAAGCAAGCAGGGCAACTGGTTAATTTCAGCGACTTGGCAAAAAAAACATTTGAGCATCATGATCCAATCATTGTTCCTGCTTCTACATTTCTGTCTCAATTAGTTTGAAAAAATACTTAACCAGAAACTAACGAAACGCTCTCGCCTTCGAAAGAGCACGTGATCCGATTTTTGTGAATATGGATGGATTATTGGCTCTTAGAATTCTTCAAATCAAATTACCGCTTCAGATGTTATTAATATCTCTCTAACCGGAGGGAATGCGGCCGCAGGGGTGAACACACTTACCCCTACTACAATAGGAACCAACAACACGGTCCTAGGCGCTCTATACCAGCTCGGGAATGACCTGAACAGGCAGAGGCCATTTCTTCCGGGTGTTTGGTTTGTAAGAGGCGAAAACAGATTCGTTTCTATTGAGAACAAATCAAGCGAGGAGAAAGAAATTTGTAACGGATTCGCGAATTAATTCTTTTTACTTCTGTGGAGTTAGTTGACGGATATTCGGTAGGTATGTATTTGTTAGTGAAAGCAAGCTTGATTTATCAATCAAGACATTCGTGAATTTAAAATAAACCATGCTATAAAAATCATAAGGTGACGACATGACTTTTGTAAACTCGTGCAATTACAATACTCTTTCTGACTCTGTTTTGACAACAGATTCAGTAACATTCAATACAGCTGTTGGGGTAACGGCGTTAGCAAGCACAAACCCATCGGGTGCTCTGAAAAATACAGCAATGGGATATCAAGCTCTCAATGCTCTGACAACGGGCGGCTCTTGTACGGCAGTCGGATACCAAGCGCTCTCTCTGAACTCGACAGGAATGAACAACACGGCAGTAGGGGTCAGATCTCTCCTTGTCAATGCGGATGGGCAGAACAACGTAGCAGTAGGCTTTAATACTCTCATTGCCAACATATTAGGGAGCGAAAACACGGCGGTCGGATACCAAGCGCTTCTAAATAACCTGAACAGCAGCAACACGGCATTAGGAGCCTCTACTCTAGTTGCCAATACGACAGGGACAGTCAACACGGCAGTAGGAAATACAGCGCTCTTTTCCAACACGACAGGGGGAGGCAACTCGGCAGTAGGAAGCGGCGCGCTCTTATCCAACACGACAGGGAGTAACAACATAGCCATTGGGGTAGCAGCTCTCTTATCCAATACGGCTGGGAACAACAACGTGGCAGTAGGAAGGGATGCGCTCAGACTGAACACGATAGCATCTGACCTCACGGCAGTTGGCTTCCAGGCTCTCTACGCCAACACGATAGGGGGCAGTAACACGGCGGTTGGATACCAATCGCTCTATGCGAACTCGACAGGAAGTAGCAACACAGCCGTAGGTAGCCTGTCACTTCGTTTTAATACCACAGGAGCAGACAACACAGCTGTTGGGTATCGATCCCTCTATCTGAACGTAGCAGGCGCCTCTTCCTCGGCTCTTGGCTATTGGGCGCTCTACAACAACACGGTTGGAGAAAACAACACAGCTGTTGGGGCGGGTGCTCTCAAAACTATAACTACATTTGGTAACTGTGTTGCTATAGGAGCAGAGGCTCTTCTCAATAACGATCAGAATGGAACTGTGGCTGTAGGCTATCGGGCAGGAACGGCAAACACGACGGGAGGCAGTCTCTCTGCCATTGGGTTCCGGGCTCTTGCAGCCAATACGACCGGATCGAATAATACCGCACTGGGTTCCGTGGCTTTAGAAAGCAATACTATAGGGAGCTCCAACACGGCAATCGGCCAGGCTGCTCTCAATCTCAATACGACGGCATCTAATAATACCGCAGTGGGAACAGGAGCCCTCAGTGCTTGCGTAGCTGGAAGCAATACCGGAATGGGAAACAATGCTCTAGCTTTAAACACTTCTGGAACAAATAATTGCGCCTTTGGGCATCAAGCACTCGACGCAAACCTTACAGGAATTAACAATTGCGCTTTTGGAGTAGATGCTCTTGGTTT
>JAJFMM010000154.1 GCA_021772165.1 Chlamydiota bacterium
CAGCACAAGCGATTTTGAAACCGCCGGCATTGACACCAGCTATGACGTAGTTGCGGGACTGTTGAACAGCCTGCAAAAAAACAAAGTTTCTGTTCCGAGCTACCCTAATTTCCTCAACTATCTGATAGCAGAAGCTCATCAGAGCAGTATGAAAGTGATCCTATCCTTTGGAGGGGGCGTTGCAACAGACGCATCTTTTAAAATTTTGCAGCAAGCAGACCAGACCTACGTAGGACAAGCAGAGAAACTGGCCACCTTCATCAAAAGCTATGCACTCGATGGCATCGATTTTGATATCGAAGATCCAACAGCCCTCTCTTCGCAGAAGCCCGATGCAAAAGGAGGAACGATTCTCGACTTTTTCCAGACGCTGCGCAATCAACTGGGCTCCAGTAAAACGACTACACTCACAACAATACTTGGAAAAGAGTGGAGAACAACCTTTTCTGATCTCCTGACCCATTTCAACATCTATTTCACCGGCCTGAATCTAATGGCCTATAGCGATTCGCAGTTCTGGCTCGACGCAAATACACCTGCCGGCGATCCGGACCAAGGCTGGACCATCGAAGAGTGGATCGATGCGATCGGCAAAGAAAACGCAGGCCTTATCCATGCAGGCTTTGATGATGGCATTCCTTACGCAGCGCCCTCTGCAAACGCCGGCCAATGCACGTATAAAATCCAGCCATCGAGTACGAATGGACAGGCAGCAGCCCAAATCTACCTACAACTACTCGAAAAGTTAACTCAAGACGGCTACTCAGAGCTGGGAGAGCCTTTCTACTGGCCCGCCGCCAGCGTACAGCCTCATGGAGAGGATCGTTACAAGCCAACAGCGAGCGGAGGCTCGAATTTTGTGTCGACCGACATGCAAGATTTCTATAGCTGGCTATCCACACATTCCCTGCTTTGGAGCAGCCTTAAAAAAATCCTGCTGCTCATTTTCTCATTTTTAAGGAAATGCTGGCTTAATCGCTAGATTCCTCCTTGCAAAATTCAGAGATGGCTCTTAGACTTTTCAGCCCTATTAGTTAAAGAGCCATCCCATGAAAGTACTTTTCTCTCTCTGCCTATTGCTGTTTTCTAGTTGTCATTCCCTGGAAAGCCGCCCCATCTCCTATACGATCACCTCAAGTCCATATCTGGTCTCGACCTATTTTGAGATGTATGGCGACAATTACTACGAAGGCAGGGTAGTTAAAAATCATATCAATGTCCGTACAGTCTATGAGCTTTACGACCCAAAAGGGCATTACAAGGCACAAGGCGTCTGCCAAATCTTCTCTCTTGGATTTTTCTATGCCTGGGCAAAAGATATCGATATTTACGATGCACAAGGAGAGCGAATTGGCTTCATAGATGGCCAGCTCCTCACTACTACAGCTGCGAAATACAGTTTTTATAATCAGAATGATAAGCATCTTGCCGACGCCTATCTTGATTGTAAATGTTCCGGTTTTACAATTATGACCCCAGATGGGAGAACGATCGCCAAACTCAAGCGTGATTACATCCAAGATGATGTTGATCCTTGGAAAGTGGTGATCTACGAAAAAAACCTGATCGACGAAAGGATCTTTCGCATTTTTTCCGCCTTCGCCATCGATTTCCAGGAACACTTCAAAGAAGACACCTAGCGCCTCAATAAAAACTATTTCACATTAAATACTGAAAAGTTAGCATGAGTAAAATTGGAGGTGAACGATGAGAATAGTTAAGATGTTAGCTATTATTGCTTTAGGACTATTTTTGATTTTACAAGGACTGTACTTTCTGTGTGAGATGGCATCGCCGGCAATGCACGCATTGATCGGCATTCTAGGTCTCGTATCGGGTGCGCTTATACTCATATCATTCAGCCGTCACTGCTGTGATTCAGGCAAAGACCAGTAAGCTTTTTAGGGAGACTCTTGACTACGCATTTTTGCAATAAAGTCTCCCCTTCTTCATGATTGAACGATGTTCAATAAGAAGACTCTACTGACACTTCTGGCTTGTTTAGCCCTCCTTGCAACCTATTCTATCTTCAGACAAGAGCCCGAGCCTGGCGACTGGATGGATCGCGCCATAGCCCGAGATTTCAAGCGCTACGAAAAAATCGGGATCACAAAAGAGTCTCTGGACAGGAGCTGGAATGCCTGCAAAAAGTATAAAGAGTTTCAGCGCTATCAGATCATAGACTCTCGAGTCTACGGGCCTGATAGCCACATTAAAATTCTCCTCACAAAACTCGTCCAACACTACCGCGTACCGGATGTTGACTTCATCTACTACTACGAGGATCGACTGAAAAAGGAATTTTTCAAACGAAAAACCAACCGCAAATCCGCCCCCATCTTCGTCTCTGCCAAAGAGCGCTCGATACAGCACGCCATTCTCTTTGCGGAGTGGAACTACAACATCACTCACGATACGGGCGGCTGGAATGGCTTAATCGAGAAGGTCAATGAAGAGCATCCCAAATGCGCTTGGTCAGAAAAAATGGATCGCTTGCTCTGGAGAGGAACTCCTTGGGATGGAAAGCATTTTGGCATGTACCGCTTTGAGAATTGGACAACGCTGCCACGCGGTCATCTCGTAGCAGCTTCTCTCAAAGAACCGGAGTGGATCGATGCAGCCTTTTCAGAATATCCGGATCGCTGTGCTAAACAAGACCACCAGCGCTGCGTCGAGGAAATGGGCCCCATTCGCTACATTCCTTGGGGAGAGATGTTTCACTACAAATACCAGATCATCGTCGATGGAGTGACCTGCTCATTTCCGGGAGCGCAGTGGAAACTGCTATCAGGATGCCTCTCGTTTAAACAGGACTCGGAAAACATCCAGTACTACTATGACGAACTCATCCCCTGGAAACACTACGTGCCAGTCAAAAACGACCTATCGAATTTAAAAGAGAGACTCTTGTGGGCAAAAACTCATGATCGCGAAGCAGAAGAGATCGCAAACAATGCCAGAGAATTTGTGCAGAATCACCTGATGCCGGAGCATATTCTGCATTACTGCTACAAAACGTTGTGTAAGTACGCCTCACTACAAACGTTTCAGCCTTGTCAAATTCCCGATTCTTAAAGTAGGTTGTACTCATGAGCGGTATTTCCTATCTTTGGGTTGGACTGGGTGGTGCGACTGGAGCGATCCTTCGCGTTGGACTGAGCGCATGGCTCCCCCACCTCATTCTGAGCATGCCGTTTAAAATCTTCTTCATCAATGTTCTTGGCTGCTTTGTCCTGGGACTACTGACCGAAACGATCACCTTCTACTGGGACGCGCCCCTCAGCATGAGACATTTTCTCATCCAAGGCGTCTTGGGAGGATTTACCACTTTTTCCGCCTTTTCGATGGAATTTGGCCTCCTCTATAAAGATGGATCTCCCATTACAGCCTTTGTCTATGCAGTGCTCACAGTAGCATTGAGTCTTTCTGCT
The DNA here is from genome assembly GCA_021772165.1 of Chlamydiota bacterium. Lineage (GTDB taxonomy): Bacteria > Chlamydiota > Chlamydiia > Chlamydiales > SM23-39 > JAKBAE01. Next base: position 3,432 of record JAJFMM010000154.1, read on the forward strand.
TTTTTTGGCGGCCTAAAAATTATCCGATCGCTAACGATTCTCTTCCCTAGCTAAGTCGACTCTGGACAAAATCCCCGCTTTTCTTTATGAGTTCTTAAGAAAACAGCAAAAAGGATTCCAGATGACTATGACAATAGGCGAACAGACATTTCATCCTATCAATCCCTTCGGTGAGTTTAGTGACCCACAAGCTCTTACACCAGGAGCGAACACCTGCTATAAAATACAAATGTGCGTTGCAAGCACCCTTCTTATGATTGGCGGCATCAGCATCACTCTTGGACTGCCTGCACTCATTACGAATCTTGCGAGCGCCACCATAGAAGCAAGTGGAGATCTCGATATTGAAGCGCTCAAATGCAAAGCATCTGTTCATTTTAAGATCGATGAGGCAGCAACCTATAAGAATGCACTGATTACCGGAGCAGGGATAATCGCAGCATTCATGAGTGCAGGATTTCTCTTAGGCATGGCCTATAGAAATCCCGAGTAGGGCTATTTTTGATAGATTTTCAAGAGCAAGATAACTTTGTGAAGCCCTCGGCATATTTCAGTCCGACAGCAAAACAGATCTCAAAAACCCCTGCGATAAGAAGAATCCACCAGCTCATAATGAAATCAGTGTATACCGAAAAAAACTACAAGGTACAGCGCTTCCCTAGCGGCCTCTACCAAAGCTTTTGTTTTTAAATTGCTTCGAGCCCTTATCGGAAGAATTTCCAAATGAGCTTCTAGGCTTATTTGTTGCATTCGAAGGGGTACTCGGTCTTCTGTTGGGTGCTGTTTGGCGACCGTGAGAAATGGGCACCGCTTTGATCGAAGGATCAGGTTCGAAACCTGGGATTACAACCTGTGGGATCTCCTTCTTCATAAGGCGCTCAATATCCTTTAAATACTGGTGTTCATCGATGCACACCAAAGATACAGCCTCGCCAACATTGCCGGCACGACCGGTTCTGCCGATGCGATGGACATAATCTTCCGGTATGTTGGGAAGATCAAAATTGACCACATGCGGCAACTGATCAATGTCCAATCCACGAGCTGCAATATCAGTAGCAACGAGAATACGAACAGTCCCTTTTTTAAAGCCTTCTAGAGCTTTTGTGCGCGCAGCTTGGCTTTTATTTCCGTGAATAGCGGCAGCACTAATGCCCTCCATCTCAAGCTTTCCAGCGAGACGATTGGCGCTATGCTTTGTGCGCATAAAGACAAGTACTTGTTTCCAGTCATGCGTTTTGATAAGCGAAGACAAGAGCTCCGTTTTTCTCTTGCTATCGACTGGGTGAACAACCTGAGCGATGGCATCGACCGTTGAATTAATACGGGCAGCTTCGATCATTTTTGGAGAGTTGAGCAAACCGTTAGCGAGGCGTTTGATATCATCTGAAAAAGTAGCAGAGAAAAGCAAATTTTGCCTTGTGACGGGAAGCAACTTCAAAATGCGGCGAATATCGTGAATAAAGCCCATAT
>JAJFMM010000155.1 GCA_021772165.1 Chlamydiota bacterium
ACCGGTACTACAATTTCACTGAGTCTATCATCAAGACAGCGCCCAAGTCGTTACGCCATTCATGCAGGTCGGAACTTACCCGACAAGGGACTTCGCTACCTTAGGACCGTTATAGTTACGGCCGCCGTTTACTGGGGCTTCGATTCAGAGCCTGTTCCGAAGAACTCACCCCTCCTGTTAACCTTCCAGCACTGGGCAGGCGTCAGACCATATACTTCCTCTTACGAGTTTGCATGGCCCTGTGTTTTTGCTAAACAGTCGCTTGGGCCTCTTTGTTGCAACCAACAACCGCTCATATGGCGAACCATAATCACAGCATTGGCACCCCTTCTCCCGAAGTTACGGGGCCATTTTGCCGAGTTCCTGAATGATAGTTATCTCAACGCCTTAGCTTTCTCAGCCCACCTACCTGTGTCGGTTTACGGTACGGTCACTCTTTAACTTGCTAGAGGCTTTTCTAGTCAGCGTAGAATCAGCTGAACATATCTCTCTTATCGATTGATATGCCTATCGTATTTCAGGGTAGTAAGCTTACGCATTTACATAAACTTCCCCTACGTACTTTGCTTGGCAATCCATAGTCCAAGTCAACTTATCTTACTGCGTCACCCCATCACTTAAAACGCTAAAGAAGTGGTGCAGGAATATTTAACCTGCTTTCCATCGCCTACTCCGTTTGGCCTCGGCTTAGGGACCGACTAACCCTGAGTGGATAAACCTTTCTCACGGAACCCTTAGGTTTTCGGCGAACAGGACTTCCACCTGTTTTTTCGTTACTTATGCCAACATTCTCACTTCTCTAACCCAAAACCTGTCCTTACGGTCAAGCTAGTATCTGTTAGAGAACGCTCCTCTACCCCTGTATACTAAAGTATACAAGCCATAGCTTCGGTGATTCGTTTGAGCCCCGTGAATTTTTCAGCGCAGAGACACTTGACCAGTGAGCTGTTACGCTTTCTTTAAAGGATGGCTGCTTCCAAGCCAACCTCCTGGCTGTCTGTGTATTCCCACATCTTTTACCACTTAACGAATACTTTGGGACCTTAACTGATGGTCTGGGCTGTTTCCCTTTCGACAATGGAGCTTATCCCCCACTGCCTGACTCCTGCGTTCTAAAATTATGACATTCAGAGTTAGTAAAGGTTTGGTAAGCCAAAAGCCCCCTAGCCTAAACTGTGCTTTACCGCCATAATTGATTCCGCAAGGCTATACCTAAATATATTTCGAGGAGAACCAGCTATATCGTAGTTTGATTGGCCTTTCACCCCTATCCACAGGTCATCCGAGCAGTTTTCAACCTACACCGGTTCGGACCTCCATTCTGTCTTACCAGAACTTCATCCTGCCCATGGATAGCTCACTACGTTTCGGGTCTACCCCATGCTACTTTGATCGCCCTATTCAGACTTGCTTTCGCTACGGCTCCGTTCTTGCGAAACTTAACCTTGCAACATAGGAGTAACTCGTTGGCCCATTATGCAAAAGGTACGTGGTCGCGCATACGTATATATCGCTTCCACCGATTATAGACAGTTGGTTTCAGATTCTATTTCACTCCCCTCCCGGGGTTCTTTTCACCTTTCCCTCACGGTACTAGTTCACTATCGGTCATCAGTTAGTATTTAGCCTTACCCCATGGTCGGGGCAGATTCTCACGGAATTTCACGTGCTCCGTGATACTTGGGAAGACAAATCTTATTATGGGTTCACCTTTTAATTTACGAGGCTGTCACTCTCTATGGCCGTCCATTTCAGAACGTTCTATTAAGATGATCATAAAAAGCCAAAATTTGCATCTTTTGGACATTATCCCCCACTACACCCATCTTGCAACGCATGCAAGCTTACACAAAACAGGTTTGGGCTATTCCCTTTTCGCTCACCACTACTTGGGGAATCACATTCGTTTTCTCTTCCTGACGCTACTTAGATGTTTCCGTTCGCGCCGTTCGCCTCTTTACCCTCTGTATTCAGGTAAAGATATCTAGGGTTTACCTAGATGGGTTTCCCCATTCAGAAATCTCCGGATCAAAGCTTGATTGACAGCTCCCCGAAGCTTATGGCAGTCTTCCACCTCTTTCATCGCCTTCTGATACCAAGGCATCCACCAAAAGCCCTTTTCAATTACCTATAAAGTTTTTGAAAATAACTATTTTCTTTTCTACAGCTTAATTTGCATTAAGCACATATCTCAGTAATAAATATCAGTTACTATTGTATAATTACAAACATTTCAAAGATCACAAGTAATTTTTTGTGTCTCTTTAATTCATAGAATATTGGTGGAGGTGAGCGGATTCGAACCGCTGGCCTTCCGCGTGCAAGGCGGACGCTCTACCAACTGAGCTACACCCCCGCTAAGACCAAGCCCCTTACTTTTAACTGGTGGGCCTAAGTCGACTCGAACGACTGACCTCCCCGTTATCAGCGGGGTGCTCTGCCAACTGAGCTATAGGCCCCTAAATCTAGAAACAACCTGGCTGTCTTGTAAGAGACAGACCGAATATTACACCTTAATATAATGTCAACATTACTGCCGACATAAAATCTCCCTCGAAAGGAGGTGATCCAGCCGCAGGTTCTCCTACGGCTACCTTGTTACGACTTCACCCCAATCACTACCCATACCTT
>JAJFMM010000156.1 GCA_021772165.1 Chlamydiota bacterium
TCAAAATGCTTTTGGAATGCGTATTGATAAGCTTCAAGCAAAAACTCAAGAACTTGAAGGTGAGCGAGATCTTATTCAGAGCTCTCTCTGTTTTAGAGATAAGGGAAAAGAGCTCTTTGGGGATGATTTTTTTGATCAAACGCAGAGAGATTTAGCTCTCGTTAGAAAGGATCTTGATACGGCAAAAAGCGTTCTTGTCTCTATGGAAGAAACGGGAGATTTCCCCCATCGCTTCGAGCTTGCCTATGATCCAAATCGGATTGTAGAGAGCTGGGCGGAGAGAATTGACGCGGAGCTGCAAGATAAAGGCGATCTCACACTTTACCTGCGCAATCTGGTGCGTCTCTTTTCAGTTCGTGAAAAAATTCTCCAAGAAAGGCAGCTTCACGCTGAGAGATATCCTGAGCTGGAAGGGATTGATCAGGACTCGATCAAGACTCTTTTGATTGCAACCAATCAGCAGCAAGATCAAGTCAAAGCCGTTATCGATCACTACCGTCATTTTAGCAAGATGCTAGAAGAGCCTTCTTTCGAAATTAGCTCACTCAGTACGATTTTTTCTGACCCTGTAAGTCAAAAGCTACTCGATAGGGCTGCGCAATTGCATCTTTCTCTCGAAGACGAAGAGAGTCACAGTGAAAAAGAGGAAGAGCGTTATCGTCGTGAAATTGCTCTCTTACGTCGAATTTTAGGAAATCATTTACAACAGATGTGTGCCGTAGAGGAGCTCAATAGCTCTCTTTGTCAAGACAAAATGATCGCTTTGCAGCAGATCAATTTAGATTCTATTCAGCGTCAACTTTCAGTGAATCAGGAAAAAATCAACCAATTGAACTGTAAGCGCAAAGAAGAGCTTTCTATGCAGAAAGATCTTCTTGAAAAAAGAATGGATGGGCTTCGTTTACAAATGGCAGAGAGCCTTCCTGATAAATGGAGAGCAGAGCATCTCTTAACTTTCAAAGAAGAGATGGGTGTTAAAATGCTGCAATCCATTGGTCAGCTTGTTGAATCGAAGACCATCGGACAGCATCTGCATCATGTTGAATCCAAACCGCTCGACCTTGCTTTGGTTCCCATTTTTCCTGAAAAACCACGCTTTGCGATGTTTGCAATTGCAGGAGCGATGTTGGCGAGTCTAGGGACGTTTTTTCTGAGTTTTTTAACTACGTTCTATCGAGGATTTCCCACATCTTCAGAGACTCTTCTTGCTCTGCGTTACCCCTTTTCCGGACAGATCTCCTTTTCAGTAGATGGTCCGGAGGTGGAAGAAATTTGTGATAACGATCTCGAGACGTTGCGTAAATGGATGCTTCAAATTGATGAAGCGCCTCAAGGAAAAATTTTAGCCCTCCTTGGAGGCAATGGCCCCGATTACTCCCATACTTTAGCAAGACTGCTTTCTCAGAGTGGAAGAAAAGTGCTGATCGTACGTTGCGATTTTTCTTCGCCTTTTTCTCAAAAAGATGTTCCCGGCCTGCTTCAGGTTTTACGAGGATCCTCCGAACCTCTTCCTATCCGTCGAGAAGAAAAGGATCGCTATGATCTGATGACCACAGGGGGCTATACTCGTTATGGAACTGAGCTGATTCGATCTCCTCTTTTTTCTGAGCTTCTCGAGCAGCTTGCCCCATCGTATGACCATATTTTACTATTTTCACGATCGCCTCTTACTAGCACGGAAACGGAATCGCTTCTCCGTATCTCGGACAAGGCGGCCGTTACATTTCAAGAAGAACCAATAGAATTGTTGACACCGTTAATGCGCTGGGCTTACCATGAAGGCAGAACTCGTTTAACATTTCTCGCATCCAGCCGTTCATTATGAGGGATTTAAGTTGTAAGAAGATTCTTGTTGCAGGAGGAGCCGGTTTTTTAGGCTCTCATCTGTGCGAGCGTCTCTTGGGAGAAGGACACGAAGTCATCTGCGTGGATAATTTCTTCACAGGCTCGAAAGAAAATCTTCGAGCAATTGAGAAGCATCCGCGTTTTGAGATTCTTCGTCACGATATCTCCTGTCCTCTTTCTATTGAAGTCGACGAAATCTATAACTTCGCCTGCCCGGCGTCTCCTTTGCATTATCAGTACGATCCGATTCAAACCATGAAGACAAGTGTGCTGGGAGCGATGCATCTGTTAGAGCTCTCTAAACGCTTGCGCTCTAAAATTTTTCAGGCGTCTACAAGTGAGGTATACGGAGATCCTACTGTGCATCCTCAGCCGGAAGAGTATTGGGGAAATGTCAATCCGATCGGATTTCGCTCATGCTATGATGAGGGAAAACGATGTGCAGAGACTCTGTTTTTCGATTATTGGCGTCAGAGTGCTGTTCGTATTAAGCTCGGACGCATTTTCAATACGTATGGTCCTCGCATGCATCCAAACGATGGACGAGTCGTATCTAACTTCATTGTACAGGCGCTCTCCGGACAACCGCTCACAATCTATGGCGATGGCACGCAGACGCGCTCCTTTTGCTATGTCGATGATCTGATCGATGTCATCATCAAGTTGATGAATACAGATGATTCGATCACGGGTCCCATCAATATCGGCAATCCCACAGAGTATACAATTTCTGAGCTTGCCGAGCAGATTCGCGAGATGACCGGTTCTCGCTCTCCTATCATCTATAAACCTCTACCTTCTGATGATCCTAAGCAGAGGCGTCCAGATATCAGCAAAGCGAAAGCTCTTCTAGGATGGCAGCCGAAAGTAGGAGTAGAACAGGGACTCAGAGAGACCATCGCCTATTTTGAGGGAGTCCTTTCTGGGGAAGGCCTGGAAAGCCCCATTCCTTGAATCTTGCAGATCTTTTCGACCACACTGCAATTTCCAAGAAAGCGGGTTTCCCAGACCTTCCCTAATGGGTACTCTCTGCAAAAGCTTACTGCCCAGCAGCTTTCTTAATTTCCCGCCATTTTTGAATCGTCTGTGCGGCTAGAGGTGCGGCTTCTTTGCCGCCATCGCCGTATCGCAGGTACACAGCAACGACGATTTCAGGTCGTGCCCAAGGATCTTTCTCTGTTTTGCTTGAAGGTTCAAATCCGATGGCCCCAAACCATATATGCTTATACATGATCGGAGCGGAGCCTGGATTGTAGCTCTCTCGCCCCAGGACCTCTGCAGTACTGGTCTTGCCGATCATCTGATGCTGAAGAGAAAGAAAATCTCTGAGTAATTTGGGTTTGCCGTAAAACGCTTTGATGGCACTCGGACGAGCGCATCCTTTTGGTCCCCAGACAACACGGTCCATTCCTTCGAAGATAAGATTGCGCGCAGAGGCTGTCAAAGGCAGTGAGCGTCGCAAGCGCGGCTCAACGCGGGCTCGTTTCTTCTCGTCTGACTGGATCTCCTGATCGCAGAAGAGGGGAAAGTCAATGCCAAGAAGAGCGAGCTCTTTTTCTCTGAAGAAGGGAGAGCTCATTCGGATGCCCCTTTCGGGATGATGACCCTCAAAGCAGAGCGCCAGCTTGGGAGAAAGCAGTTTTCCTCTATTAGCAAGAGTTCCTAGCATACTAGCTGTCTGCAGAGGCGTTGCTATCAGTGTGTGCTGTCCGATTGCAAAGGAGTAGAGTCCCGTTCGGTTGCTACTCGCATCTTTGGGAAGACGGCCTCTGAATTCTCCGGGAAGATCAATCCCTGAGAGCTCTCCGAATCCGAAGTTGGCTGCAGCTCGTACAAGATCCTCGGGATCGGAGAGGAGATCTCCTGCCAATAGAGAAAAGAAGGGGTTGCTGGACTGCTCCAGTGCGGCAGTAAGATTGAGTTTTCCCATGTGGGGTAAGTGGCTTCGAGGAAGTCGTCCTCCCTTATAGTGACGCGGAATCGGTTTGTGATCGAGCGTTTCTGCGACCGTAAGCGTACGGCGCGCCGAATCGTAGCGCACTTCGTCCAAGATCGTAAACTCTCCTGCTTGCTTCTCGTTTTGACGCAAAGCTTCGTAACTTGTAACGAGTTTGAAAATAGATCCCAATGGGGCTGAGCACTGTAGTGCGTGCGAGCGCATGTGGGCAAACCCACCGATCGGATAGAAGGCGGCTGCGAGATTCCTTTCTGTTTGTTCGCCTCTCTTTCCTCGCAAAGAGGCGTAGCTGCCCCAAAGAGGACGCTCGAGCTGACGATAGGAGCGCATTGTCTTCATCCACTGAGCACACTCTTCGAGTGTTAAGTCTGTAGCCGCTTTACGTAGACAAGTCCAGAAGTTCGAGCCGAGGAGGGAGGCATCAAAATAGAAGAGCTCGGTCTGCTCTAAAAGCGAAGCGTCCTGTTTCACGTAAGCCACCAGGAGAGGGATGCGGATCGTTTTCCAGAGCTCTTCGAACATCTCGCGCTCTTTCTCATCGAGGTAGTCGAGATAGGGGCGCGCGTAGGTGTTTCTCTCTTTTTCTTCTTCGCGTTTCTGTAGTAGAAACTCTTTGAGGTAAGAGCGGCGCCACGCTTTGAACTCATCAAAGCGGAAGCGTGCTTTCGCCGTTTCTCTGAGGAGATCTTCCGCCCCTTTAAGAGACTGTACCAGCAAGCGATAGGCGGGAATTTTCATGGATCCCGTTTTTGCGATTAGCTCGTCAGTGAATGCCGGGCTATAGACGGCCATGCGGCAGAGATCCAGCGCAAATAACTTGTCGCTATTGTGCGGAATCCCACTTAACAGCGACTCGATGCGCCGTTTGTGGGGCAGGGCCTCTTCCGATGCGAAACGCAAGGCAGCCTGAATGTCGGAAAACTCTTTTTCCGGCGCCGCTGGCCGGTCAGAGGGAAAGAGCGCATCCATGAGTAGCGCCGGTTTTGGGCTGCCCGCAAAATAGAGAAGCGCTTCAAAGTCTTCCTGAAGATGGATCGCTGTTTTTAGATCGTCTGCGCGATTCCAAAGTGCGCGTAGGGGGCCGCTTCGAGGAAGAATCCAATCGAGATAGGCCTCCCAAGTCAGAAAAGCGTGCTCATTTCTCGTGCCATGTTCTCGATGCAGCGGCTCTTTTCCATCAAAAATCGCTGCGATCTGGCTCTCTCCCTCCTGCCAGCGCCGAACTCTTGCTAATTTCTCCCCGCGCTCCGAGGTTAGAATAAAATCATTCGGATCGAAGCGGGGCGTGCTCGCCATCGCGAGAACTTCTCCCGTGTTAGGATCGAGGGCGACGATCGCACCTCCTTTGATCCAGGGCTGTTTCAGCGCTCGTCTCTGCTTGGTCTCGGGATCGAGCCCGAGGCTGCGGCCGTTTCGCGTCTTTTCGTTCTCGATGAGAAGGGCTTCGCAAAACTGCTGCAACTCCAACGAGAGGGATAAAGTGATTTTTTGGCCTGAGACAGGCTCTCTGCCCCCTGCGAGCTCGCGCAGAATCTGCCCCTTCTGATCGATCTCGAAGGTCTTTTTCCCAGAATAGCCGCGTAGCTCTTGCTCATACTGCTTCTCTAGTCCCGTTTTCCCCACTAGATCATTGATCGTATAGGCGCGCTCTTTAAGCTCCTGGTAGCGCGCTGCAATCGAGCTCTCTTCGTTGCCATCCAGAATCATCTGCTGCAGGAGATCCAGCTCCTCGACAAGCTCGAGATGCTCCTTATGGTTGATCGCGCCAAGATGCCCCAGTAGATGCGAGGCAGCCTCTCCCATAGGATAGAAGCGCTCCGAGGAACTCTGAGCATGTAGAGCCGGCCACGCTCTTTCTAAAGCCCTCATGCGGTAGTATTGCTCTTCTGAAATGTTGGATTCAATGATGAAAGGAACGTGGGGAAAAAGAGAAGCCTTTGAATGAATCAGATCCGCGATGCGCCCCGCATCCTGAGAAAGCTCTCTTCCCAGCATCTGAGAGAGTCTGCGGATGTATTCCTTGCGCGGATAGGTACGCGAGCGCTTTCCCGAGGCATCCGTTTTCCAGCCGAGTGGAGCTATTTGCGAAAGCTGGTTGTAGTAGATGGCGGCATTGTAATGGATGCGGCTCTGGGCGAGGGGGGTTCCAAAACGATCGACAATGCAACCTCTATCCGCTTTCTGTATGAAGGTCCTTCTCTGTGGCCTTTGCGACTCCACGAGCTTTTCTTCTCGCTGAACGACGGTGAGATGCCAGATGCGAAATGCGATGAGCAGAAATGCGCCAATGAAAACCTGGAGTAGCCGATTTGTTTTGTGGAGAGAGGACATGCTTACCATTGAAAATCGTCACAGGGTTTTTAGGCGAGTGTTATTGCTGATAGGGAGCCAGATCCGGCAAAATAAAAAGTTGTCGTTTAATTGAGTCTTTGTTATGTTTCTGTCTTGTTTGATGGATTAACTGGAGTCAAATGAAAGAAAAGTTTTTCTTTGCCGAGGAGGGCCTGCGAGACGCAGAATTCAAAATCCTTGCAAGAAATCGCTTTTTGGGGTAAAACAGTTGGTTTTCATGCGCCTGTAGTTTAGTGGTAGAACAGTAGCCTTCCAAGCTACGAGTGTCAGTTCGATTCTGTCCAGGCGCTAGTTGAGATCTATCCCCGGCTTGCCGGGGAAGACTCAGATTAACAGTAGGGTTGAGGTCACCTTCAACTCGAACCCCCCACCAACAAAAGGAATGAGTTTGACAACAGCAGAACAGTACGAAGCAAAAGTCACCATCAAGGACTTGCTTGAATCCGGCGCACATTTCGGACACCAGACGCGTCGTTGGAATCCAAAAATGAAGCGCTTCATCTTCGAAGAGCGCAACGGCATCTACATCATCGACCTCGCAAAATCACTACAGCAGCTCCGTGCCGCAGTACAGGTCGTTCGTTCGCTCGTTAGCAAGCGCAAGTCAATTCTTTTCGTTGGTACGAAAAAACAAGCTAAAGCAGTTGTTAGAGAATCTGCAGAAGATTGCGAAGAGTTCTACATCAGCGAACGCTGGTTAGGTGGGACTCTTACAAATCTAACAACGATCCGTCAGTCTGTCAAAACACTCGAGCGCATCGAAAAGAAAATTGCCTCTGGTGGCGACGGTCTTAAAAAGAAAGAGATCTCTAACCTGACTAAAGAGCGTGAAAAACTCGATCGCAACTTATCTGGTATCCGAGCTATGCGCAAGCCGCCAGGACTTCTGATCGTTGTCGATCCTAGCCGCGAGCATATCGCTGTTGCAGAAGCAAATAAACTAGGCATCCCTGTCATGGCACTTGTCGATACGAACTGCGATCCAGATCCGATTGACTACGTCATCGCTTGTAATGACGATGCTCTTAAGAGTATTAAAGTCGTTCTTTCTACGCTGATGCAAGCTGTGATCGATCGCAAAAACGACATGAACATCCCAATGTCAAAAGGCGACCAGGAACCATCTGCAGAAGTCGAAGAACCTAAAGATGGCGAGGAATAGAAATATGGCAGACATCACAGCGGATATGATTAGAGAATTGCGTGAGCGTACCGGGGTTGGTATGGGCAAGTGCAAAGAAGCTCTTGTTCTCTCAGAAGGCGATCTTGAAAAGGCGATTGATATTCTTCGCAAAGCTGGAATGGCAGCTGGCGTGAAGAAAGAGGGGCGCGAGACAAAAGAAGGCCTCATTCTTGCTTCAGAAGACAAAGATTCTTTAGTTCTTGTTGAGGCAAATGTAGAGACAGATTTCGTCGCACAAAACGAGCGCTTCAAGCAGTTCGTAGACGACTGTGCGAAGCAAGCTTTGGACACAAAGCCGGCGTCGCTCGAAGAATTTATTGCGCAGCCTTATTTCAAAGATAAGTCAATCACGATTGACGAGTATCGCAATCTGGTGATTCAGGCTCTTGCAGAAAACATTCAACTTCGTCGCATGCAGCTGGTTCACAAGCATGAGAATGCCTCTTACGGAATCTATTCACACATGGGTGGTAAACTCGTGGTGGTTGTGGAAATCGAAGGAGCTACAGATCAGCAAGCCATAGCAAAAGAAATTGCTATGCACGCAGCGGCAGAAAGTCCTGAATACTTAAAGCCTGAGCAGATCCCTGCGGATGCTCTAGCGAGAGAAGAAGAGATTGCTCGCGCTCAAATGAAAGGCAAGCCGGAAAATATCATCGAGAAAATTATCTCCGGTAAACTGAAGTCTTTTGCTGAGCAAGTATGCTTGACCGAGCAGAAGTACGTTAAGGATAGCTCAGTCACCGTCCAGCAATTCCTGGATGTTTGTGCAAAAAAATTGGGTAAACCTCTTGCAATCCGTTGCTTCTGGCGCTGGAAAGTCGGTCAGTCCTAAAAATACTCCCTGTTATAAGCGCATTCTCCTGAAACTCTCAGGAGAGGCGCTGATGGGGCAGCAGAAATTCGGAGTCGATGCAGCGGCCTGTAGTAAGATTGCTGCTGAAGTCTCCGAACTCTGCCTTATGGGCGTGCAGGTAGGCATCGTCATCGGAGGAGGAAATATCTTCCGCGGTGTGAATGCTCACCAAGCAGGCATGGCCCGCACCCCAGCCGACC
>JAJFMM010000157.1 GCA_021772165.1 Chlamydiota bacterium
TGCATTCGCTCAAAATTCCAGGCGGATTGAGTCTTCTGACTTATGGAAGCACGAAAAAGCCTGTGACGGGTCTCGATCAGATCCCGCGCGATGAGTGGCCCAATGTCCCTGTCGTTTTTCAAACGTACCATCTGATGGTGACGATGTGGGGGTTGATGTTTCTTATCGCCATGCTCGGTTTCTGGTACTGGAGGAAGGGGACGCTGGAGAAAAAGCGATGGCTTCTCTGGCCAATGGTTTTTTCTGTCTTTTTTCCGCATGTTGCATTGCAGACAGGCTGGATCTCGACGGAAATGGGTCGGCAGCCTTGGCTTGTCTGGAAAGTTTTACGTACGAGCGACGGCGTATCGACCGTGATCAATGCGGGACAAGTCGCAGGGTCGATCACGATGTTTCTGATGATCTACTTCCTTCTGCTCGCCCTCTTTATTTTCTTGCTCAATCACAAGATCAAGCATGGTCCGGAAGATCTCTCATCGAGACCTGATGAACTGATCTACCGCAATATCTACCCAAAACAGAAAGGTTAGAAAGATGGATTTAGAGACAGCTTGGTATCTTGTCATGGGACTTTCCGTTCTGATGTACACCGTTCTCGATGGGTTTGACCTGGGAGTGGGTGCTCTGCATCTTTGTGCGAAGACAGATGAGCAGAGAAGGATTTTCATCAACGCGATCGGCCCTGTATGGGATGGAAACGAAGTCTGGATCGTGATTGTTATGGGAGGTCTTTTTGCTGGCTTTCCCAACGCGTATGCGACTATTTTTTCCGGATTTTATACCCTGCTCATGTTTCTTATTGCCGGACTGATGTTTCGCGCTGCCGCGATTGAATTTCGCAGTAAAACGGCATCAAAAATCTGGAGACAGATCTGGGATTGCATCTTTTTTGTTTCGAGTATTCTGGTTGGCTTTGTGATTGGAGTGATCCTCGGCAATTTGATCCTTGGAGTGCCTATTGACTCGGAGCAGAATTTCGTCGGGACCTTCGCTGACTTCTTCCGTCCTTACGCGATACTCGTAGGTCTGCTAGCGCTCTCTCTTTTCGCTATGCATGGAGCGATCTATCTCTACATGAAGACCGATGGCGAGGCGCATCAAGTGGTGAGGAAATGGATTCTGCCCTCAATCATCGTCTTTGTGCTCTTTTTTGCGACAACAACGGCTGCGACTTTGATCAATCTTCCCTATATGTTTCAGCCGCATCTCAAAAATCCGGTGCTCTGGATTTTGCCGATTTTGGCAATCGCTGCCATCATCAATATTCCGATACAGGTGAAAAGAGATCGCGGAGGATGGGCGTTCATCTCATCTTGCGTCAGTATTCTGCTTCTACTCTGCCTGTTCCATATCGGGACGTTTCCCTACATCCTGCATTCGACTGTCGACCCGGATACAAACAGCCTAACGATCTACAACACGGCAGCGACGCCTAAAACGCTACGCATTTTGCTGACCGTGGTTGCCATTGGCGTGCCGATGGTCTTGTCGTACGGGTTTCTGGTCTACCGGATCTTCAGAGGTAAAGTGCGACTCGATTCATCTAGCTATTAGTGTGAGATAGGAGAGGACTGGGGAAATCCCACGACCGCTTGGTAGCAGAGAAAGAGATGGTTGACGCCATTCATGGCGCGATGAGGCTTTTCTTCGCATGCCAGCTGGTAGTGGGATGCGATTAGATCTTTCGAGACGCCGACCTCCCAGGGCAAAGGTCCTTCGCCTTTTTTTGCCTTCGTCATAGAAAGCGCCCAGAACATCGACGCGAGATCGAGCCAATGATAGGGCCAGCTGAGTAGTTCCTGAGTGTCTGCATCGATCAGTTGAGAGAAATAGACGCGGTCGAAAGAGGGGTTTTGACAGATGAAAACAGCCTGTTTACGGCGGATGCCCCACTTGGCAAAGAGATCGATGATCTGCTGAGAGGTGTGGCGAATTGAGCGCCCGTTTTTCACCTCGTCCCAGGTAAAGCCGTTGACCCTCAAACTTTCTTGGTCGCTCTTTTCCCAGGCCTCGATGGGCTGGGTAACGAGACTTTGAAAATTTTCTTTTACCTCGCCCGTACTCAGATCTACGATCTTGAAGGCGATTTCAAGAATTTTATGTATCTGTGGATTGAGACCGTTGGCCTCTATATCGAGAAATACCCCAAGCACGTTGTCACCTATATCTACTTAAAAGAAGATAGCAACGATCTTTAATGCATTCAAGAGAACTTTATTCTTTTATTTACACGAAGGTGTGTGGTAGAATCTCTCTGCTTGGAGAATACTATGGCCCTTCCGCTACAAAAATTTAGAGAAATGGTGTTTCAGATGCTTTTCTGCTGTGAGTTTTCCAGCAGCGAGGAAGCTGACGTTGCCGCTATGTTGATGCATGAGCTGAAAGTGCCTAAAAAGGTCGCTCTTGAGGCGTATCAACGCGTACAGACGGTTATGGAACGCTTTCCTGAGATTGACGAGAAAATTTCTCAAGCATCTACTGAATACCAGTTTGAGCGGATCTCAAGAATTGAAAAAAACATTTTGCGTCTTGGCCTCTTCGAGCTATTCTATGACGAGACCGTCCCTTGGAAGGTTGCGATAGCAGAGGCAATCAGGCTGTGTAGAAAATTCGGAACGCCTGAAAGCGCTCATTTCGTTAATGCGATTCTAGACTCGATTTACAAAGGCTCCTCATCATGTCCATCGATGAGCACTTCCTTAGCGGAAAACTCTTAAGCTCTCTGTCAACGTTTGCAATAGGTGGCCCCGCCCGCTACTATTTCGAAGCAAGACAGATCTCTCATGCTAAAGAAGCCCTAGAGTGGGCTCGGCAAAAAAGCATTCCTGTCTTTGTTCTAGGAAGGGGATCAAATTCCCTTTTCGACGATCGAGGCTTCGACGGTCTAGTCCTTCATAACAGAATTGATTTTTGTGAATTCTCTGAGAGCTCAGTCTACGTTGGCGCTGGATACAATTTCTCCCTACTCGGAGTACAGACGGCGAGACGAGGATTCTCTGGATTGGAGTTTGCCTCGGGGATTCCCGGCTCTGTCGGCGGTGCTGTTTTCATGAATGCAGGTGCGAATCTCCGCGAGACGTGCGAGCCTTTGAGTGAAGTGCTCTATCTCGATGAGAGTGGCGAAGAGAGAGTATTTGAGAAAAAGGATCTTGTTTTTTCCTACCGCACCTCACCGTTTCAGAAGAGACGAGGCTGCATCCTGGCGGCTCGCTTCGAGCTGGAGGAGAAGGAGGGCGCCCGTAAGTCGCAGCTAGAGATTGTAGACTACCGGATGAAAACGCAGCCTTACAAAGAGAAGAGCGTCGGCTGTATCTTTCGCAACCCCTCTGCAAAATCCTCAGCAGGAGCGCTCATTGAGAAGTGCGGATTGAAGGGCGCGACATGCGGCGGAGCGCAAGTCTCAACGCTCCATGCAAATTTTATCATCAACGCAGAGCAAGCGAGCTCATCGGATGTTCTTGCTCTGATCGAAAAAATTCAGGAAACAGTGGCTAAAGAGAGCGGCGTTCATCTTGAGACAGAAGTACGAAAGGTAGATTTTTCATGACAGATTTTCGAGCTGACCTCCATTGCCATACCAACTGTTCTGATGGCTCTGATGACCCTTTCACACTCCTCGACATAGCAAAAGAAGCCGGATTGTCAGGGCTCTCCATCACAGATCACGACACGATACACGCCTATACACCGGAGCTCTATGCGAAAGCCAAAGAGCTGGGTATCGAGCTGCTCATTGGCACAGAGATCTCGACCGAATTCGAAGGACTGACAGTACATATTCTCGCCTATGGATTCAATGAAACGCTGCAGGACTTTCTAGATGAGGCGGTCCAAAAGAGGCAGGAGCGCAATCGGCAGATTCTTCTCAAGCTGAAGAAAAAGGGAATCATCATCGACGAAGAGGAGCTGCGCCGGCACGGCCCGGATCAGATCATCGGCAGGCCGCACATTGCCACTGTGCTCTTGGAGCGGGGAGTGGTCTCTTCGATTCAAGAGGCCTTTGAGCGCTACCTGAAAGATACGGCAACCTGCTATGCAATCGGCGGGAAATTCACCCCTCTCGATGCGATCAGAGCGATTCAGCGAGCTAAGGGAAAAGCGGTGATCGCACATCCGCACGTTCTGAAGAAGGGGCGTTTTTTACGCGAGCTTCTGAGCCATCCGTTCGATGGAATCGAATGTCACTATGGACGGCTACACAGAGAGCAGGAAAAGCCCTGGATCAAAATCGCTAAGGAGAAGGGCTGGATTGAGACAGGGGGCTCCGACTATCACGGAAAGCTACGACCCTACATCCAACTCGGCTGTTCTTGGGTCGGCGAAGAAACTTTTAGAAAGCTTCTGGATAATTCTATCCTGCCACCGCGTTAGCGGTGATCCTGCCCGCGCAGCGGATCCTGAAGCTGCGTTAGCAGCCATCCTGTTCTGATTTTTGAAAAACATCTCTGTTTGTCCTGAAGAAACAACAAGATCGGCTCTGCCGATACAGGATCCGCTGCGCGGGCAGGATCGCCTACGGCGGCAGGATAGAAATTTTCAGGCGGTTGAGCGAATCCAAAGAAGAGACGGCGAAGCGCCACGGTTAAGCCATCGATGGTGGCAAACCTGCCAGCGCTCTGAGGGGAGCTTTTCCGCCCACTCCAAAACAGCATCTTCCTCTTTTTTACCCTCCGGATGACCTGGGTAGCAGGTGATCGAGAGCGCGCCTTGCTCCGGTGTGAGGAGGGTGATCGCTTTCTCTAAACTCGAAAGCGTCGAAGGCGTCATTGTTGTAATGCTTTTGTCCGCTCCAGGAAGATAACCCAGATTGTAAACGATGAGCTTAGGTGGTAGCGGCAGCGGTATCTGATCGATCTCCGAGTGACAGCGACGGTGAAAGAGCACTCTTTCTAGATGTTCTTCGGTAAGCGCCTGCTTGAGGAGCGAATCCGTTTTCTCCAGAGCACTGCTCTGAATGTCAAAGCCGAGGATGAGGCTGTCGGGATGGTTCAAAAGAAGCTTGGCCAGAGCCAGCGTATCATAGCCATTGCCGCAAGTGGCATCAATGGCGATATCGCCGGCAGAGAGATGGGCTCTCCAGTAAGCGTGGGCTAAAGCGATGTGGGGCGGGTTTCTTTCTTTCATATGTTCAGCTAGAATAACGTTCCTATTGGGAAAGATCCATGAAAAGTTGTGATCTGTTGGTTATCGGTTGCGGAATCGCAGGCTCATCGCTCGCTCTGCAGCTTGCGAAAAAAGGTCTACACGTCATCGTCCTCACCTCCTCTAAAAACCCACTGGAGTCGAACTCCTCATGGGCGCAGGGCGGAATCGCATTTTCCGGCCAGGGAGATACCCCTGAACTATTTGCCAAAGACATCTTTGAGGCGGGCGCCGGGCTCTGCAACCCTGCTGCAGTTGAGCTGCTAGCCAGCCGCGGCCCGAGACTCGTTCAGGAATTTTTAATCGATACCCTTGGCATCACCTTTGAGCCCACTCTGACAAGAGAGGCGGCTCACTGCATGCCGAGAATTCTGCATGCTAAAGATACGACAGGACGAGCCATTGCGGAATCGATGATGGCCGCGATGACAGCTGAGCCGAACATCGAGATATTGACGCAGCACACCGCCATTGATCTGATCACACTCTCGCACCACTCGGAGCAGAATTCAGACATCTATCTTCCCTCCACCTGCGTCGGCGCCTATGTCTTCGCAGAAGAAGCGAAGCTCGTGAAGAAAATTTTTGCGAAAGAGACCGTTTTGGCAACGGGGGGGCTCGGCGAGGTTTATCTGCACACGAGCAATCCGAGCGAGGCGCGAGGCGACGGCATCGCCATGGCGTATCGAGCAGGTGCTCGCATCATGAATATGGAGTATGTGCAGTTCCACCCGACAACACTCTATCTGCCGGGCAAAAGGCGCTTTCTTCTGTCGGAAGCTCTGCGAGGTGAAGGCGCGCAGCTGCTCAATTCTCGCCTGCAGCCATTCATGCAGAGTTATCATGAGAAAAAAGAGCTCGCTCCGCGCGATGTGGTCGCACGCGCTATCTTCGGCGAAATGCTCACCTCATCTTCCGAGCATCTCTGGCTCGACATGACGGCTAAAAAACCCGATTGGCTTAAAGATCGCTTTCCTCTGCTCACAAGCGCCTGCCGAGCGCATGGCTTTGATTTGGCACACGAGCCCGTGCCGATTGTTCCGGCAGCGCACTACAGCTGCGGAGGTGTCGCCGTTGACCTGCAGGGCCGCACCACCATCGCCCGCTTGAGAGCGATCGGAGAGGTGTCATGCACAGGACTCCATGGCGCCAACCGCCTCGCATCCACATCTCTACTCGAAGGTCTCGTCTGGGCATCGGCCGCCGCAGAAGAGCTGCTCTCCGGTTGGAGCCAACGGAGTGATTACTTTCCTCCCGTCAGAGAGTGGCAGATGAGCGATGAGAAAGCCGACTCTGCGCTCTTGCAGCAGGACTGGATCTCGATCAAGCAGACAATGTGGAACTATGTCGGCCTGGTTCGTGGAAAAGATCGCCTCCAAAGGGCGCTTAAGATGCTGCGCGAGCTGCAGTGGGAGATCGATTCTTTCTACGAGAAAGCCGCCATCTCAAGCGAACTGATCGGTCTTCGTAACGGAATTTTGACCGCATCGCTCATCACTCAAGGGGCTTGGCGAAATAAAAATTCACTTGGTTGTCATTATCGGATCGACTGAAATTCTCATTTCAGCTATGATCTTGCCATCATTTACGGGGTATTAGCTCAGTTGGTTAGAGCGCCACGTTGACATCGTGGAGGTCAGCTGTTCGAGTCAGCTATATCCCAAGACTCGAAAGGAATGTTCAGAATTCAAAAAAACTCTCTCTCTCGAATTCTGGCAGCAGCTCTTATAGAAGCTCTGCCTGGTGCTGAAATTGTCCAGGCAGGTCTCTCATATAACGGGTATTTTTGCGATTTTACCTTTTTCCCCCCTAAGTCCAGCGACCTTCTCGTTCATCTAGAAGAGAGGATGCGACAAATTATTCGAGAAAAGCGAGAAATCGTTATCCAGGAAATGGTGCCCTTTAGCGCCTCTGAGCTTCTTAAAAAAGAAGGGCAGAAAACGCGGGCAGCGCAAGTACGCGAACAAGAAGGCCTCGTGCGCCTCGTGCGAATAGGCACCTTTGTCGACTGGTGTGAAGAAGGGGAGCACTTCTCCCACACAGGCCAGGCCGGCGTTTTTCGCCTCCTCGAGCTTATCGAAGGAGAAAAAGGCCATTTTCGTGTTTTTGGTATCGCTGCAGCCTCAAAAAAAGAGTGCAAAGAAGAGTTTCTTAAATGGAAGCGCTTCCCGGAAATCGATCATGACCGAACAGGTGCAGAACAAGGTTTCTGGAACGTCCAGGAAGGTAGTCGAATCTGGCTCTCAAAAGGCCTTGCCGTTCGCAAGCAGTGGACATCGTTTTGGAAAAAAGCCTTTTCTCCGGCAGTAGAAGAGATCGAGGGAGGAGAAGATTTTTTTGAGCGGCTTTCAACTCTAGCGCCTGCCTCGATGGAGCTGACTCACGTAGAGGAAATAGAGGACGTAGCCGATGATCGCGGACTCCTTAATCAGCCCCTAACTCTAGCTCTGCAAATCAAACATTTTCTTGATCCCTGCGCTTCTTCTATTTCTTTCTTGCAAACCATCGACAAAAGCCTTACTATTTTGGGCTTTACTTATCGTACTCGTTATTTGGGTAGAAAGCGAAAGGGATGTCCAATCAGGAGCGCCCTGGAGCAGCTGGATTGGAAAGCGGACGAAGAGAGAAGTGATAGCGATCCGAAGCTGGAGTTTCTGGTAGAAGACGGCCTCCAAAGTGAATGGGTGGCAGCTGAGCTCTCCGAAATGAAACTGAAGAGCATAAAATGGCTCTCGGGATCGGTTTGGATTGAAAGAAACTTTGCTCTTTTGTTAGAAAGGAACGGAGGAAATTTACCTCCATGGCTAGCGCCGGAACACTTGAGGATCCTGCCAGTGAGTGCAGAGCAGACCCAAGCCGCGCAAAAGGAAGCTCAATTTTTTCAGGAGCAGGGGATACGCGCTGTAACTGAGGAGATGACCGAACAGCCTCTATCGGAGCGTGTTCGGCGAGCAGAGAGAGAAAGAGTACCTTTTCTTGTAATTCTCGGAGATCGAGAGATCAAAACGGGACGCCTTACATGGCGAGAGAGAGGAAAAGAGCAGCAAACGGGCGAAAGAGAGCGATTGACAGTACAGCTTCGAATGACTTCGGGAGAGCTAATTGAGAATTAACAGAGAAATTCGAGCAGATCGCCTGAGAGTGATCTCCGAAAATGGTGAACAAATCGGCATTTTGACGCTGCGTGAAGCGCTAACAAAAGCCGAAGAAGCCGGAATGGACTTAGTGGAGATTTCTCCTATGGCCAAGCCGCCTGTTGCAAAGATCATCGACTACGGCAAATTTCGCTACATGCAGCAGAAGAGAGAGAAAGATAGTAAGAAATTACAGGTGCAGATCAAGGTTAAAGAGGTCAAGCTCAAGCCGAACATTGATACGCATGATTATGATACCAAGATGAAGCGCGCAAGAGAGTTCCTTGAGAAGGGGAACAAAGTGCGGATTACCTGTATGTTTCGCGGCAGAGAGATGCTGCACATAGATTTAGGAGAGAAAGTAGTTAGACAGTTTTGCACTGATCTTAGTGATATTGCATCGATTGAATCACATCCAAAGATGATGGGACGCTCGATGTCTACTACCCTCGCTCCAGGTGTGAAAAAAATAAAACCGACGATCAAATGATCCGAAGATAAGGAGAAGACCCCGTGCCGAAGATGAAAACCAAAAAAGCGGTTACAGCACGATTCAAAGTCACTGGGACCGGGAAACTGAAAAGAACCCGACCAGGCCGCCGACATATTCTGACAAAGAAAAGCGCAAAGCGGAAAAGAAGCCTTGCGAAATCCAGACTGGTAGATGATGGCCAGCTGAAAATGTATAAAATCTTAATGGGCGTATAACCATGGTAAGAGTAACAAATGCGGTAGCGTCGCGCCGCAGAACGAAAAAGATCCTGAAGCAGTGCAAAGGCTTTTACGGCGACCGTAAGAATCACTTAAAGCTCAGCAAAGACGCATTGATGACTGCGCTGGCGAACAACTATAGGCATCGTAAAGAGCGCAAGCGTGATTATCGCAGACTCTGGACAACCCGAATTGGTGTTGCAGCGAAAATCAACGGTATTTCCTACAGCCGGTTCATCAATGGACTGAGTCGAATAGGATGTTCAATCAACCGCAAGATCCTCTCTGACCTTGCAGTGAGAGATCCGGGCGCATTCAGAGCGATCGCCGATACTGCTAAGCAAGGCTTAGTAGCTTAAATCGCTTTATCCTATCGGCCTGTCCTAACGGGTGGGCCGAAGAGGTATCCTATGAGTCTAACCGATCGAATCGGGCAGTTGCGCGAATTTTTCATCCAAGAGCTCAGCCAATCGGGCACAGCGAAGGACCTCGAAAGTCTCAAAATCAAGTATTTCGGCAAGAAGGGATCGATCCAAGCCCTGATGTTGGAGCTCAAGTCCTGCACGAAGGATGAGAGACCGGTACTTGGTAAAATGATCAACGACCTGAAAGTCGAGCTCACCTCCCATTGTGAAAACAGCCTAGCCAGAGTTAAAGGCGAAGAGCTGAACAAGAGACTCCTGAAAGAAGTTATTGATCCTACTCTACCGGGCCGCAGGCAGTCTCTAGGCCGCAAGCATCCGATCATGCAGATCCTCGACCGAGCGATCGACATCCTGATCTCGATGGGATTTTCAGTAAAACTCGGACCGAATGCAGATACCGACTACTACAACTTTGAGGGCCTGAACTTCCCGCCGGACCATCCAGCGCGCGACATGCAAGACACCTTCTACTTGAGTGGAGACTGGCTGCTACGGACACACACAAGCAACGTGCAAGTGCATGCGATGGAAGAGATAGAGCCGCCGATCCGTGTGATTGCGCCGGGCCGCTGCTTCCGCAACGAAACGATCTCAGCACGATCTCACGTCTTTTTTCATCAGATTGAAGGCTTCTACATTGACCGCAACGTCTCCTTTGCCGATCTATTTGCGACGATGGAAGAGTTCTGGAGCAAGCTGCTTGGCGAGAAAGTAGAAACGCGCTTTCGACCCAGCTACTTTCCGTTCGTGGAGCCAGGACTAGAAGTGGACCTACGCTGTACATCCTGCCGAGGCAAAGGCTGCAGACTCTGTAAGCAGACAGGATGGCTAGAAGTTTGTGGAGCCGGCATGATCCACCCCAATGTGCTTAAAAAGTGCAAGATCGATCCGGATGAATATTCAGGATACGCATGGGGCATGGGGATCGAGCGATTAGCGATTTTGCAGCATGCTATACCAGATATACGGATGTTCACGCAGAACGATGCACGCTTCCTATCGCAATTTGCTTAAAACCACTTGATTTTTAGGCGATAGGAGACTTATACTTATTTTTCTCTTTTTGGAAGAGTGGCAGAGTGGCCGATTGCGTCTGTCTTGAAAACAGAAGTCCTGCAAGGGACCGTGGGTTCGAATCCTACCTCTTCCGTATTACAAAAAATCCCCTCACTCAAAATTCGCCCGCGAATTTTTAGTGAGGGGTTTTTTTGTATACGGAAGAAGTAGTCACGAAGTGACTACGGGTAGGATTCGAGTACAAAGCGCATCGCTTTGGACCGCCGCTCCGGCAGGACAAGCGAAGCTTGCCGCGAGGAGATCCTACCTGTGGGCGAAGTGACTACGGGTAGGATTCGAGTACAAAGCGCATCGCTTTGTACCGCCGCTCCGGCAGGACAAGCGGAGCTTGCCGCGAGGAGATCCTACCGGCACGAAGTGGTTGCGGGTAGGATTCGAGTTTAGGCTGTCGCCAATATGGTCGACCTGTCTTTCTGGAGTTCTTTAAGTTATTGCGGTCTAGTCTTTTAGGCGGTTTTCTGAAGAGTTCTGTTTATCTTTATCCGTTGTTAAACTTTATAATGTAAAATATAGTTACCGATTACTTTGAAAAAAGGACTAATAGAATGATCAATACCGCTCCTACTATACCTAGTTATGCAGGACTGTCTAAAGATGTGAAGGAAATTGCTGAGGTTCTTGGATTAGTCGGTGAGAGTCAAGCTGCTATTAGCGAATTTATCAACATGATAACGACTTTAGCGGAAGTGCAAAGTGAAATGAATAAGGGTAAAGTAACGTCTCAGCTTCCTCAGGTATTGCTAGCTAAATACAATGAAATTATAGCTGTATTCTCTAAGTACGGTGACCTGGTTTCTAGCAATCCTAAGGTTGCTAAGTATAAATCAGAATTCATGGCTCAGGTAAAAAAGCTGACCGATAATATCCATCTCGGCTGGTTTGGTGTAGATTATCCGGAGCCTCTTGTTTATTCATTTCAACAGATTCATGGTGGTAATTTTCCGGTTACATTCACCCAATTTATACAGGACATGGCTGATGGCGGGGGTGATGTAGGTAACGACTATCGCGGAGCGTCATCTTCCCAAAAGGGTAATGATTTCTTGCCCTCGTATTGGGCAAGCGCTGATTCCTATGTCTATGGTGATAATAATGCGGATCAAACTGCTGCTGAAAATGTCCTGAAAGATTTCTTAGATCAATGGAACCCCTCCGCTTAAGGAAAGCCTGGACAATTCCATTCTGTGAATCTAGCTGATCTTTTCAACGAATCTATTTTTAAATATTTTACTACCACTTCATGTCTTTATGTAATGTAAATGCTTTCTCGGTATAATACCCCATTTAATGTAAATTCAATGAGGGTGTTATGAAACGAGTAGGTGATAATTTAGATGCAAATACATCAGAAAATAAAATACAAAGAACAGATAGCTTAACAGATTCTCAAATCAGGGCTTTGGCGGATCCGATTTTTGAGGGGTTAGGTGCTCCAGCAGAAGGTAATAGACTCTCGCAAGAGTGGCTCTTTTCTGATCAGTCGCCTACATTTTTTACCTCTTTAGATGAACTGACATTTGAAAAGCCAATGGACCAGCACGACTACAATACTCCTCCATTCATTTCGGTCCTCTCAGGTTCTCAATTTGACAGTCAGGATCTAGATGTAAAGAAGCACGCTGTAATCCATACGGCAACGCGTTGTTCGACTCATATGGAGCAACTGTTTTGCTGTGGGAAGTTACCCTTTATGCCAACAGTCAATAAAGGGCTGTA
>JAJFMM010000158.1 GCA_021772165.1 Chlamydiota bacterium
AACATCTGCAACAATCTCTCTGTTTGCAAACTCTCTCGGTAGAGCTTCCTTTAGAGCCCTTAGGAACTGTTCAAATTCATCAGAATCAGCCACGACTCTAGAGAGCTGAAAGGCAGTCGTTGGACCAAATAGATCATCACAAGACGCCATGGATTCAAACTGAGCCACTTCATCATTTTTGATCACATATAAACCTTTCGCAGCGGCAATAAAAAATGCATCTAAAGCAACTTCTTCGATGATTTCCTGAGTCAACGTTTCTAGCTCAGGCATCGTTTTGACCTGTCTTTCCAGCCATTCAATCATGGGTAGTCTATCTCTAGGATCAGTCTCTCTTGTGATACGCCCCGTTAAATAGGGATAAAGAAAAGAATAGACCAGATCATGCAATTTTTTTTCCGGCTCCGTTTTGCAAATTACAGGAAAAGTAATTTTTTGACGGGGTTCTGCTTGTCTCTGATAACTCCTCTCAGTTGGTAAATCAGTCACCATAAAAGAACGAAAAAACGCGCTGAGTCTACTTTTTCCGCCTGCAAACATACCTGTAATGACATCCAAGGAGATCGCTTGAATTCTTTGGTCCTCAAAAAACTCTTCCTCTTCTTCAGGTAGAGCATAAGGTATATGATTTTTTGGACACATAATTCCAAGATGGTTCACGAGCAGTCTCCTAAATTATTGTAAGCAGATTATAACAAATAAAGAACAGCGGATGATTAAGATATTGTTTATAAAAATATAGTTTACTAGAAGCAGGAGCGACCATGTTTTTCATGATAGCGCTGATGGTATTCTTCTGCGGGATAGAAGGTTTTCGCCGGAAGAACCTCGGTCACGATCGGCTTAGGGAAATTCTTGGCCTGCTCTTTTTTGGAGGCCTCCGCCTTTTCCTGCTGCTGGGAGCTCAGCGTAAAAAGAGCGGATCTGTACTGTGAGCCCATATCGGGCCCTTGCTGATTGAGCGTCGTGGGATCGTGCATTTTCCAGAAGAGATCGAGGAGCTCTTCGTAGGAGACGACAGCCGGATCAAACGTCACCTCAACAGCTTCGGCATATCCCGTGTTGCCCTCACACACTTTTTCATAGGTTGGTTTTTCCGTACGTCCTCCGGTATAACCACTAATGGCCTCAAGGACACCTTTTTGACTGCGGAAACGATGCTCAACGCCCCAAAAACAGCCAGCTGCAAAAATTGCTTTTTCAGTGGCCATTCGGTTTTTCCTTCTTAGGATATTTGATGCGGATGTGGTGCGTAAGTAGTAGAGACTTAATCAGCGTGCTCTTAACTCGAGAGAGCTCTTCAAAGGTCAGGTTACACTCATCGAACTGCCCATCTTCAGCTTTTTCAGAGACGATCCGGTCGATCATCTCAGACAAGCCGCGCTCGGATGCATCTTCGATAGAGCGAGAGGTCGCCTCAACGCTGTCGCAAATCATAATGATGGCGGTCTCTTTGGTCTGCGGCTTAGGTCCCGGATAGCGGAACTGGCTCGCATCGACCTCATCAGCATGTCCGCCTTTGAGCTCAAGCTGCTTGCGGTAGAAATAGTAGACGAGGGTCGTTCCATGATGCTGCAGAATGACATCGATAAAGGGCTGCGGCAAGCGATGTTTCCGTGCGAGAGCTTCTCCATCGGTCACATGCGAGATAATGAGTTGTGCTGATTCGAGCGGGGTGAGGAGCTGATGAAGATTAACGGTCGTCCCCTGCTGGTTTTCCGTGTAGAACTGCGGATTGAGCACCTTGCCGATATCGTGGTAGAGCGTTCCGACTCGACAGAGCAGTCCATTCGCACCAATTGCATGGGCACATGCTTCTGCAAAATTGGCCAATACGAGGCAGTGCTGATAGGTACCCGGCACTTCCATCGCAAGCTTTTGCAGCAGTTCGTTTTCCGGATCCATGTACTCCATCAGAGTCATATCCGTTAAGACACGAAAAGCGGTCTCCAATGCAGGCAAGAGTCCCACGACGAGGATCGCGGTTGCTGTCATGAAGCAGAACGAGGCGGCGATATCAACAAAGAGCGAAACATTCCATAACTGGTTTTCACTCAGCGTAAAGCAATAGAGGACAGGAATCGATCCGAGGAAGGCCTTCCAGCAGATGCCGAAGATCTGTTTACGCTTGCGGATGTTCTGCGTGCAGATGATGACGAGGATCGAGACGATCAAGTTGAGGAGAAGAAAGCGGGTATGGTCGACAGCGAGGCTAACAGTGAGGATGATCGAGAGAAAGGCAGCTGCAAAAAGGGCGATACGCGGAGAGAGCAGAATGCAGATCAAGATCGAGGCAAAAGGCGCAACGATCGGATAGTGAATGCGCTGGAGAAAACCACTTTCGCTTTTCAAGAGGGCGTACTCGGTCAGCTTGGCAAACAGGAGGGTCAGCAGCACAATACAAACAAAGAGAGCCAGCTGCTGCAACGAGCGCTGAAATGTGGGTTGGCTAATCCGAAAATAGAGAGCGCTAATGGCTACAAAAATCATGGAGAGCAGCAGACTGGCAACAAGCGTCTTTGGTTCCCAGAGTTGGCGGCTATCTGAGATTGCGCTCTTCATCGCCTGCATCATGGTTAGATGGCGAGAGGTGATCATCTCCCCCGGCTCGATGATGCGAGCCCCCGCTTGAACACGGGTGTACTTATCGGGAACAGTCTTACTTACTTCTGAGCGCAGTGAGCGCTCGAGCTGTTCATCTTGCTGCAGCTCCCACTTGCGACTTTTAAAGGAGTCGACAACATACTGGATCGCCTCCGGATGGAACGTACCGCTCGCGGCGATCTCATCGGAAATCCGCGACCAGACCTCCTCAGGCAGAGTGGTAAATGAGTCGCTCTCTGAGAGAAAGTCGTAATAAGAAGCATCGGAAAGAGGCAGTTTTTTGACGATCTGAATGGTACGAGGGTCAGTAAAGCGCGCATCGGAGAGGAGCTTCTCCATCTGATCGAGGGCTGTATAGATCTCCTCAAAGGTGCTCGTCGGCACGACTTTTCGCCAATCTCGACTGCGAATCAGAGAATTTTCTAGTTCATGACCTGCATTTTGAATCTCACCGGGATCAACGCGATAAATGGATCCAACATCTTGCAAAGCCTGCTGCTTAAGGATGATGGTAGTCTCATAATCGGGAAATTCAAAGTCTACTTGAGCTACGACGTAGCGCGTTGCTGTCGTATTAAGCTCAATGACTTCTAGACGCACTTCACGGAAATGGAGAAACAGCGCCAGACCGAACACGCAGACAAGGCCAACCAGCAGTCGCCAACCTCGGTTATCTTTTGACAACCAGCGCGTGAATCCAGTTCTCGACTTCCTCTCACGAGGGTAGCTCTCTTTCATACCTTCACTTTACCAGAACCTTCATAATTCATAACAGAAGCAAGACTCGCTAGCACCCTTTCAAGTGGAACGGGTATAGACGCGAAAAGAAGGTAGATAGTATACTGAAAATCGCTCATAAACCACAACTAGTTGCTTTTCAATGAAATATCTGGTTCTGGCACGTCGCTACCGCCCCCAACTCTTCCGCGATGTCGTAGGTCAGGAGGCTGCCCTGCGAACACTGAAAAATGCTCTCAGCTACAAAAGAGTCGCACATGCTTATCTCTTTTGTGGATCGAGAGGAATCGGAAAGACGACACTTGCCCGTCTTTTTGCAAAAGCTCTTAACTGTCAGGCTTTAAGCTCTGAGTTCGAGCCCTGCAACCTCTGCCCCTCTTGTGTCGAGATTCTCTCTGGTCAGTCTCTAGATGTCATTGAGATTGACGGAGCTTCCAACCGCGGCATTGACGATATTCGCACACTCAATGAGACGGTCGGCTACGCGCCGAGCCACGGCAAATACAAGATTTATATCATTGATGAAGTCCACATGTTGACCAAGGAGGCCTTCAACGCGCTACTTAAGACGCTTGAAGAGCCCCCCGAAAGAGCTAAATTCTTCTTTGCGACGACTGAGCCGCACAAGGTTCTGCCCACGATCATTAGTCGTTGCCAACGCTTTGACCTCCAGCGTCTCAGCCAAGAGCAGATCGCAAACAAACTACAGACAATCGCTCTTGATCTACAGAGAGAAGCTCACCCAGAGGCGCTACATCGCATCTCGCAATTCGCCGAAGGCTCTCTTCGCGATGCCGAGTCGCTATTCGACCAGATCCTCTGTTTTGCCGAAGGGGCGATTACCCTCGAACATGTACAGAGCGTCCTTGGCCTCGTACCTGATGAATTCTTTTCTGCCCTTGACGAAGCCTTTTCTGAGGGGCGGGCCGCCTTTGCTTTCGAGCTGGTCGAAAAACTCTTTCAGATGGGAAAAGATCTTAGCCATTTTACCGAGCAGCTCATCGGCCACTACCGCCGCCTAGCCTCATTTCGGCTCTCACCGCAGATGCAGCCGGAATTAGAAGCGCGTCGAGTCGCCACGTCCGCAAAGCTCTACACGCAGACGCAGCTCTGCTTCATCCTCGACACACTACTCGCCTCATATTCTGATCTGCATAAGAGTCCTATGCAGCGCGTGAGTCTCGAAGCGCTGCTTCTCAAGATTCTACGCAGTAAGCATCGGGTCCCTCTAGAAGTATTGGCTCGCAGGCTCAGCGAACTCGAAGAAAAACTGATGGCAAAAGCAGCAGAAGCTCCGGTTGCGGCTCCAGCTCCGGTTGCAGCTCCAGCTCCGGTTGCAGCTCCAGCTCCGGTTGCAGCTCCAGCTCCGGTTGCAGCTCCAGCTCCGGTTGCAGCTCCAGCTCCGGTTGCAGCTCCAGCTCCGGTTGTAGAGCCTGTATCTCTCGAGCCGGTGCCGTTCAACCCCTATCAACCACCTGTGGCTGTAGTAGAAACTCCCCCCATCGCCCCACCAGCAGCGCCGCAACAAATCATCTCACCACCTGAGCCAAAAGAAGAAGCGCCCCCTCAAACAGAAGAGGGCTTGGCGCCTGTACATACAGAGACACTACTGCGCTTTGCTGCAGTAGAGCTCGAAGGAACCATTCTAATCGAAAAATAGGAACACATTATGGGAAGCGGTTATTCTAAAATGAAAAAACAAGCGCGTGCTATGCAGCAGCAGATGGAAGGCGTGCGCGAAAATCTAAAAAATACTGAAGTTACCGGAACCGCCGGAAACGGACTCGTTACCGTTACGCTCGATGGAGAAAAAAATGTGAAAAAGATCTCCATCAAACCGGAATGCGTGACTCCGGATGATGTCGAAGGTCTACAAGATCTCATCGCGG
>JAJFMM010000159.1 GCA_021772165.1 Chlamydiota bacterium
CCCTTTTTATTTGCCGATGACCGGACTCGAACCAGCACTCTATTGCTAGAAGTAGATTTTGAGTCTACCGCGTCTACCAATTTCGCCACATCGGCGGATGTTCATAGCCTGAATAGCATAGTCGAATCTCTCTTTTTGATAAAGAGGTCTTTATTTAAAGCAGGTCTGTATAATTGCCTCGGCCGCAAGGCTGCTCGCGTCTGCATCGCCAAGGTGTGTGCGGAGAGCTTGGCAGCCGTCAAGGCACTGGCCTCTCTCTTCCCACAATCGTGTGGCTTCTGTCGTCAGTGTTTCTACGCTCAGGTTTGGGCCGTAGAGTTCGGGAAAGATTCTTTTGTTCATCAGAATATTCACAATACAGTAGTGGGGCAGGTTGATCCGGAAGATCTTCTGCGCCAGAAATAGGTCTATGGGTCGGATCGCGTACTGGACGACGGTCGCTGTGCCGATCAGTGCGAGTTCGAGTGTGATGGTGCCCGAGGTGGCTAATGCTAGATAGGCGTTTTTCATCAGGTCATAGGCGTGAGTGGGCTCGATCAGGGGCAGTGTAGGTGCGTAGGAGAGGATCTGGGAGCGGCGCATCTGATGCGAGAGTGAGACGACGATCTGCAGGTCGGGATATTGGGTTTGGAGGTTTTTCGCAGCTTGGAGCTGGAGGGGGAAGTTTCTCTCGATGGCGATTTTCCGGCTACCTGGAAAGAGAGCGAGGATTTTGCGTTTCGGATCGAGGCGATAGTGGGTGTGGAAATTTTCCAGGTTTGTGTGTGCGAGGATCTTGGTCGTAAGCGGATGCCCAATGTAGTTGACGGGCAGGGGTGTGTGGGCGAAGCACTCTTTTTCAAAGGGGAAGAGTGTGAGGAGTAGGTCGAGGTGCTTGGCCATGATCGGAATCCGGCCTTTGCCCCAGGCCCATACGGTCGGACAGACGGCGTGGATCAGCTTTCCCCGGTAGCCACTTTTTCTAAGTGAGCGCTCAAGGCGTATGTTGAAGCCGGGATAGTCGATGCAGAGAACGGCTTTGGGATTGAGCTCCAGGATTTCTCGTTTGATGCGGTAGAAGAGTTTGGCCATGCGCGGCAGGGCGGTGATCACATCGGTAAAGCCCATTACCTGCAGTTCTTCCATTTCTGCAGAGGCTGTGAGGCCTAATTTTCGCAGCAGTGGCCCGGCGACGCCTTGAATCGAGAGGTTGGGTGATTTTTGACGGAGAGCCTGCACGATGGGCGCCCCGAGTTTATCGGCGCTCGGCTCTGCGGCTAAGACGTAGAGATCTGTCATGACACGTGTAGATGATCTTGAATCCAAAGCGCGCCTCGTTTGAAAATTTCAGGCGGCGTGCCATGTCCCATATGTCCAACAGATGGGCTTAGGATCAGTTCTGTTTGCGGTGAGCGGATACGCGCTTCTTGGGCCGCTTGGACGATCTGTTCAATGGACTCAAAGCAGGCGCGAGTACTCACGCGTTCGTCCGCGTTGCCGATGTAGTAGCGCAAGTTTTTGGATGCCAACGCTTGGGCGTGGCGAGAGATGTCGTAGGTGGAGACGATAGGATGATCGGCTAATGAGTGAAATTCTTTGGCGAGACTAAGGCGCACGAGCGGGGCATAGCCTAGGACGGTGCGGATCGATTCCATGTGCGCTGCGAGTAGGGTGGCGACAAGGCCTCCTCGCGACAGTCCTGCTACGGCGATTCTTTTTGGGTCTGCCAGTTTTTGAGCGATCGCGTACTCGACTGCGGTTTGTGCAGCATCGAGGAACTGGCCGAGAGGGTCTTTGCCAGCTCGGATCTCTTTGGCCCAGACGGCGAGTGCGTCTTGGGGTGGGAGATTATTTTCGTGGGCGGGCAGTGTGAGAGAAAAAACGCGGATCTGGCTGCCTGCTAGAAATTCTACGGGCTGATTGTAGGGCTCGGTGCAGAGGCTGTCGGGGCCCGAGAGCGCAAAATAGAAGAGCGCGGGCATTTGGCCGGAGTCGAGGTTGGGTCCGCTATGGTAGAGCTCTAAATCAGGCCTGATCGTGAGTGCCGAACAGCGGTTTTCCTTCATGGAGACTCTGGGCTTTTCGTGCGCCTGCGTGGGCGGCGGCGTTTCAGTGGGGCTTCTACTTTTTCCGGGATGCCATCTTGGTAGAGAGCCTCTGTCCACATGGTGTAGTGTGGTAGAAGATCAGGCTGTAGAGAGCAGCGGATTTTGAAGAGATGTAGAGAAAAAGGAATGCTCTCATCGCGTGGCAGGCGTAGACGACGCGCTTTTCGACCGTCAATCGGTGTGAAGCGGTACTGCGTGGCCAGGATGAAGACCATCATTCCCTTGATTCTTCGAGGAATGCGGAAAAAAGGCGAAAAGAGGTTGGTGATGAGGCTGTCGGTTTCTGTTGCGATTTGGCCGAGATGCGGGTTTTTTCCTGTCGATTTGATGTGGTGTTGCAGCGTCAGATCGAGGATCGGGAAACAGAGTGCCGATAGAGGCAGCGAGCGATCCGGCGCGTTAGGCCAGTTTTTTTTCACTTCAGAATCGATTTCGCCGAGGATTTTGTAGATGCGCTGGTCTTGGTCGAGCTGAATGAAGTGCGAAAGCGGTGAGACGAGTAGTTTCAGCAGGCCATACTGGTGCATGAGGCGGAAAAAGTTTTGTGCAGAGCCCGATTCGAGCATACGGAGCAGCTCTTCGAGGATACGAACAGAGGAGCTGTTGATGATATGGTCTTTACATTGGAGCAGAGCTTCATGTGAGGGGCGGTCGATCTCTAGATCAAAGCGGGCGCAGAATTTCAAGAGGCGGATCATGCGTACGGGATCTTGAATAAAACGCACTTCAGGCTGGCCAATGGTGCGCAGGATTCTCTTTTCAACGTCGGGAAAGCCGCCGACATAATCGATGACCGTCTGCTCTTCCGGATCGTAGAAGAGGCCGTTGATGGTAAAGTCACGGCGCATGACATCTTCTTCTTCAGAGCCCCAAACATTATCGCGGATGATCAGGTCGGCCGTTTCAGGATCTCCGGCGCGGAAGGTGGCGACTTCAATAATTTTTTTTCCAAAACGGATATGAGCGAGGCGGAAGCGGCGTCCAATCAAAAGGGCGTTGCGGAAAAGCGCGCGGATCTCTTCGGG
>JAJFMM010000160.1 GCA_021772165.1 Chlamydiota bacterium
TTCTTCGTATAACAACAATCGGAGATTACTCTCAAAAAAAGAATTGAAAATATGCGTCACATGAAAAACTCTACATCCATTTCAACCAGTAATTAACCTGGAAAAAAATTATCTAATCCCCCTATCCACATCTCTTTACAACAATTCAACCGCTAATTATTCTATCCGCCCGAAAAAGGAAAAAAATGACCACAACTTGCCGACTGGAAATGCTTGATTTCGAGCAGATTTGGAGAAGCGCACAGAATGTGATGCTCGATCCCTACAAAAACACGCTCTACTATTTTGCTCCAATTCTCGGCGCCTTCAGCTCTGGGTATACATCTATTGATCCCAACGATATCGGGATCCAAAGAATGGTTCCGCAAGCAAAAACCTTTATCGAAGAGGTAGAAACACTACGCAAATGCGCAGAACTTGGGCGAGAGATCAGCCTCTACACAGCGCTCAATTTCCATTTCACCAGTTTTGGCGGAGGACTCTCTCTCACCAGGCCGATTCTAGTGCTACCCTACGACAGGCTTTTTCGTCCTAATCAAGGTTACTTTGGAGATGGCCTGCATCAAGCAGAGCTCGCGAAAAATAGTAACACGCTGACAGATGATGAAACGCGTTTTTACATTCTTCGAGAAATCGGCCACCTCAAATACAACGATGCCGCATTGAAAACCGTGGCAAAAATCATCCTTATTGCAGCGGCCTTCAGCCTCTACGCTACACCCCTGGGCTGGGCAGGTACTACAGCGCTGCTCGCTACAGCATTAACCATGTATGTCATCGCGGACAGATGCTATGAATGTACAATGGATCTTTTTGCAGCAAAAGTTCTAGGAAAAGTTCTTGTAGATGAGAAGAGAGCTGTCAACGCTTCGATCAGCGCGCTTGAAAAGCAGAGAGCTATCAACCTGGAGAGACGGGAAAAGAATCGATTTTGCAAATTCTATCTGACAGAATCGGGCAATAATCTTCTAGATCTGAAACATCCCTTTCTCACTAGCCGCATCAGTAAGCTGCGACAAGAGCTCATTCGCCCGCAAACTACGAACGGGCGAATGGAGATAAGTCGGCTTACTTGAGGTAGGCCTTAAGAATCTTGATCTGATCAATCGGACGATCCTGCATGGTTCTCGCCTGCTCGATCTTCTGAACAATGTCATAGCCTTTGGCCACTTCGCCAAAAATCGTATGCTTCATGTTCAGCCAAGGTGTAGCAATCGTAGTAATGAAGAACTGGCTGCCATTTGTGTTAGGACCGCGGTTGGCCATAGCGAGCATACCCGGACGATCAAATTTCAGCTCCGGTGTGAACTCATCACCAAACGGCTTACCCCAGACAGACTCTCCGCCGGCACCTGTTGCTGTAGGATCTCCGCCTTGAATCATAAAGCTCTTGATGACGCGGTGAAACGTTATGCCGTTATAGTAGTCCTTTTCGACAAGTTTAACGAAGTTCTCGCACGTCTTAGGCGCTTTGTCTGCAAACAGAACAATTTCAATCACACCCTGATTGGTTTCCAAAACAACTGTTTTATTTTCTTTGGTCATATCCTTCTCCGCATGTAAGGAAGTAAAGAGGCCAGTGAAGACTGCCAATAATTTCATCAACCACTTAGACATATGTCCTCCCGCATCTGGTTAAGATTCAATACAGAATAGTTTACCACAGAGATGGGGGGTATCCAAGGGAAAAAGAATTTTTTTGCTCCACATAAAAAAAACATGTATGGAGGAGATATGCTAGAGATTGCCGTCCTTATTGTTATTTTGAGCCTCCTTTTCGACTACACGAACGGCTTCCATGATGCTGCCAATGTCGTCTCCACCGTCATTGCAACAAAAGTTTTGACGCCCGGCAAGGCAATTGTGATGGCCGGTGTCCTCAATACTGTGGGAGCTACCCTGATCAGCGGGGTGGCAAAAACCATAGCGGAGGGGCTGGTTGATATAGAGATGGCCACACAGCAGGTCGTCCTAGCCGCCGTGTTTGGAGCCGTCGTCTGGAATCTCCTCACCTGGTACTGGGGCATTCCCAGCAGCTCCTCCTATGCGCTCATTGGCGGGCTACTCGGAACCGCAATCTTTCATCAAGGGGTGCAGTCGATCCTCTGGGACGGTGTGATCTATAAGGTCCTCATCCCGATGATCCTCTCCCCCATCATCGGTTTTGTGATCGCCTATTACTTTATGAGAACTCTCTACCGCTATCTCGGGAAAAACCCGAAGGCGAAGGATAAAGCGATCTTCCGACATCTGCAGATTGGATCGGCCTGTCTGGTAGCTCTCTCTCACGGCGTCAACGATGCGCAAAAGAGCATGGGTATCATTACATTGGGACTGTTCACATCGGGCTATCTCGTTCGACCGGAGATTCCCCTCTGGGTAATCCTCTCTTGTGCTCTAGTGATGGGATTGGGTACAGCATCCGGCGGATTTAGGATCATCCGCACGATGGGCTTTTCGATCACGAAGATCGAGCCGGTACAAGGTTTTGCAGCGGAGTGCTCCGCGTCGGGAGTGATTTTAGCAGCGAGTTTTATGGGAATGCCGATCAGCTCTACGCAGATGATTGCGGGGAGCATAACAGGAGTTGGCACAGCTAAAAGCAGACGTGCTGTGCGCTGGGGAACACCCCGTCGTATGATGCTCGCCTGGATCCTTACGCTGCCGGGGGCCGGCATTGTGGGTGCTGTGGCTTATTCAGTTGCACAACTAGTGGGGCTCTGATGGACGATCTGATATTCTTCAACTATTTTTCCGGCAAGGAGATGCTCTTGAATGATCCTCTCGAGTACTTCATCTGTGCAGGAGTGATACCAGACTGCGTCGGGATAGACGACAGCGATGGGACCCTTAGTGCAGACCCTGAGGCAATTGACTTTACTTCTCCAGATATGGACGAGGCCCTCGAGACTGAGCTCGTCGGCCCTCTTTTTCAGATAGGCCCAGGCATCGAGCCCCTTTTCCTTGGAGCAGCATTTTGCGACGCTCTGATCGCAGCAGAGGAAGATGTGTCTGCCACTCTCTCCAATCCGCAGATTCCGAGCAGCTATCTCGAGTTTTGATTCAGTCATGAAACTAGTTTCGATCAAGTGGGAATTTTAATGATACGAAAATTGCCCTCGGGCGAATACAGACTCTATTCAAGGAAGAAGAACCCTAAGACCGGAAAGCGAAGAAACTTAGGGACCTTCTCTACTCGTGCTGCCGCAGTCAAACACGAGCAGGAGATCCAGTTTTTC
Source organism: Chlamydiota bacterium (assembly GCA_021772165.1). Lineage (GTDB taxonomy): Bacteria > Chlamydiota > Chlamydiia > Chlamydiales > SM23-39 > JAKBAE01. The sequence continues at coordinate 3,240 of JAJFMM010000160.1, forward strand.
AAGAGACAGAAAGTCTAGCTAACTTTTCAAAAAGATTCTGTCGAAATTGTACACCCCTTCAACGCATTTTTGAGCCTGCTGATTTCTTCTTGATTTTCAGCAATAGGATTGTCATCCAGCCTCAGGGAAGTTAATTGAGTCAGTTGGGAGATCTCTTCGGGTAAAGCTCGAATGTCGTTGAAGCTCAGACTTAATCCTACCAAGTTTTCAAGAAAAGCGATCTCAGGAGGAATACAGCGAAGTCCCATCAAATTGAATTGAAGAGATATTTTTTGGTTTTTTAATTCCTCTCGATGCGCATACATCCACTCTCTGCTTTGAGCTGCATCCATTTTAGGTTCTTCTTCAAACTCTAAAATCATGTCCCTCAAAATGCAAATCGCTCGATCTTCTGCCTCTTGAACGATTGCTCCCATGGAGTAAAATCGCTCAGGAGTTAGACCCATGCTTTCTACTGCATTGTACTCCTCGTCTTGAAGGCACTTCTTAAGGTCTTCATTGAGCTGTGCAAGAAGAAAAGCCGGTGATTCATTTGCGTGCTTGAGAGCGATTGAATCGAGCCTTTCTTTTAGAAATTCAGACTTTTGAAGATTCCGCAAGATGGATAAGCAGAAACTCTTATGGGCATTATACAGTCCTTTATTGACCGTTGGCATGAAAAATACACTTCCAAGGCCAAACACCTGTTTCATGACAGTTGAACAGCGACATGCATCATGGATGACAGCATGTTCCTTTTCTAGATCCTGACTATCGAATTGGGATCCGGAGAAAACAGTAATAAATGGAGGAGTATTGTAGTCCAACTGGCTCTTTACTCCTTCCTCTTCCGGAAGAAACAATGTAGGCGATGAATCAGGAAAGAGCCACCCTTGCGATAGTGATCGACCTTCCGCTGGCGCGGCTCCTAAACTTTCCGCTGCTAGCTCAGCGATTTGAGAATCTATTTTTCTGATTTTAGATGGAGGAGGATTCGCATCTAGATTCCGAATCAGCCCCCCTTCAATTCCATTCATTCCAGCCTCGTCCTGTAAAAAAAAAGAAGAGGTTACACCCATAGCGATTAAAAAGTAAGGAGACTCTTCAACCGCAGCTATTTACGCAACAACACCTAAATGTATTGAGTTACCGACAAAAGTAAAGCAATCCCCTAAACTCAGCAGGAGTGGGCTCACTAGCCTTGATCTGATTATCTTCCAACCAAAGATACTTCAGAGTAGACATAGCTCTTAGGATCTCAGGAATTTCTGTGAATTTGTTTCCATTGAGATGTAGCTCTTCTAAAGAATCATGAAGAGCAATTAACTCAGGAGGGAGCTGTTTGATTGCATTATCCTCTAAGAAAAGATTCTCTAAAATAATTAGACTTCCCACTTCAGGAGGAATAACGCTGATTTTGTTAGATGAAAGAGTCAACCCCTTTAACTTACTCAGACATCCAATCTCGGGGGGGATGACGCTAATTTCATTAGACGAAAGAATCAACTCCTCTAATTCAGTCAATCTTCCTATTTCAGGAGGGATGCATTTTAGACCAGAAGCACCTAAATCAAGACTCTCTACGGTATCTAGAAGTTCCTTGTTTTCATCCATCCAACTTCTGATATCGTTTGCACTCAAGCGAACTTCTTGAGCTACGCCCTCATCAGGTTTAATTGCGCTCCAAAGAATATCTAGAGCCTCATCCTGGATCATTCTTTCCATTTCATAAAAGCTCGTTGCTGAGAAATCCAAGCTCTTCACAGCATGAAGATCCTGATCATTAAGCTTATTCTTTAACTCATATTCGAGCTGGGATAGGAGAAAAGATGGAGATCCATTGGAGTGATCCACTTGAATCGACTCGAGCATCCCTTTTAGAAAATCTGATTGTTCAAGATCAGCTAAGATCGATAAGCAGAAAATTTTATGA
>JAJFMM010000017.1 GCA_021772165.1 Chlamydiota bacterium
GAAATACCGAGGACAGTTTGAAGAGCGTATCAAAGCCGTCATGGATGAGATCCGCAAGAACGGCAATGTCCTTCTCTTTATCGATGAGCTGCACACTATCGTAGGAGCGGGAGCCGCTGAGGGCGCGATCGACGCGTCGAATATCCTCAAGCCAGCTCTATCTCGCGGTGAGATTCAGTGTATCGGAGCTACCACGCTCGACGAATACCGCAAGCATATCGAGAAAGATCCGGCTCTTGAGCGTAGATTCCAAAAAATCCTCGTTCATCCGCCATCGATCGAAGAGAGTGTCTCGATCCTCGAGGGCTTAAAACCCAAATATGAAGAGCACCATCGCTGTAAATACGAAGATATGGCTGTCCGCGCGGCAGTCACCCTCTCTGAGCGCTATCTCACTGGGCGCTTTCTTCCCGATAAGGCGATTGACCTACTCGATGAAGCTGGAGCAAAAGCGCGCATCTCGATGATGCACCAGCCGCCGCAATTCGCGAATCTGGAAGTGCAGGTTGAAGAAGCTCGCATTGCCAAAGAAGAGGCGATTGGCCGTCAAGAATATGAAAAAGCTGCCAAGCTGCGCGATTCTGAAAAGACTCTCCGAGAAGAGCTTCAGAAATCACGTGCTGACTGGGAGAATCACAAGGACGAGCATCTACCGATCGTTGATGAGGAAGATATCGCCAATATCGTTGCCAAGCAGACCGGCATTCCTGTAACTCGCCTCACAGAAGGAGAGACGCAGAAGGTACTGAAAATGGAGACGACTCTCAAAGAAGATATCATTGGTCAAGACGATGCTCTGAGCTCCGTTTGCCGAGCAATCCGTCGCAGCCGTGCCGACATTAAAGATCCGAACCGCCCTATCGGCGCGTTCCTTTTCCTCGGACCTACCGGAGTTGGAAAGACACACCTGGCTCGCCTTCTTGCCTCTCACATGTTTGGAGGAGATGACGCTCTCATCCAGGTCGACATGTCCGAGTACATGGAGAAATTTGCCATCAGCCGTATGACCGGCTCGCCTCCGGGCTATGTCGGATATGAAGAAGGTGGTCAGCTCACGGAACAAGTTCGTCGTCGCCCTTATTGCGTCGTGCTCTTCGATGAAGTGGAAAAAGCGCACCCTGATGTGATGAATCTCTTGCTACAGATTCTAGAGGAAGGTCGCCTGACTGACTCTGTCGGCCGCAAGATCGACTTCCGCAATACGATCATCATCATGACCTCGAATCTCGGGGCTGATCTGATCCGTAAATCGACAGAAGTAGGTTTTGGCGTCAAAGAAAACCTCATGGATTACAAAACCATGCAGGAGAAGATCGAATCTTCTGTCAAAAAGCACTTCAAGCCGGAGTTCATCAACCGTCTCGATGGCCTTGTCATCTTCAAGACGCTGGATAAACCATCTCTTCGCAAAGTTGTTGATCTTGAGTTCAAAAAACTTGAGAAGCGCCTCACCCGCAAAGGCATCCAAGTCACTCTTGATGACGCTGCCCGCGACCTATTTGTTGAAAAGAGCTATGTGCCTGAGATGGGCGCACGGCCTCTTCGCCGCGTGATTGAGCAGTATCTTGAGGATCCTCTGGCCGAAAAGCTTCTTCAAGAGCCGAATCAGGAAAAACATTATCTAGTTTCCGCCAAAGAGGGGAAAATCTGCTTTACGGCGCAGAGCCTACAATCAGACAAAGAGGACTCAGAAGCTCTCTCGAAAAGTCCATAGGGACGGCTGATGACAAGGTCTCTGAAGGGAAGGCACTTCCCTATTTTATTGCTGCTGATCAGCTTTGCTACTGTTATAGGCTTGCTTTTCACTCCGGCTCTCCCGCAATTGGCTAACGATTTCGGGATTTCTGAGAGCCACGCGCAATGGCTGATGACGATTTTTCTCATCGGCTATTGCCTTGGACAGCTTCCCTATGGTCCCCTGGCCAATCGTTTTGGCAGAAAACCCACCATTTACGCCGGCATTGCACTCTCCCTTTTGGGCTCACTTCTCTGCTTCTTTGCCACCTCGTTTGCGTTTCTCTGTTTTGCCAGATTTATTCAATCCATAGGTGCTGCCGTCGGACTCCAAGTGACCTTCACAATGGTCAGCGACCAGAGAAGTGGGCCGGCCGCAGCAAAAATGATCGCGCTTCTCTCTCTCGCCTTTGGCATAGCACCGGGAATTGCCGTGACGATCGGTGGCTTCATCACCCCCTTTGCCGGCTGGAGAGGCTGTTTTTTTTTCCTGGTTCTCTACAGTTTGCTTCTCGCTCTTTTATGCTTGGCACTTCCCGAAACTTCAAAAGAGCTCAACCCTGAAGCGCTGAAAATCCGATCGATAGTTAAGAGCTATTTTAGACAATTCAAAGACTCCTTCCTGATGTACCACGCCATTTTAGTATCTCTCGCGACCTCTATGATCTATATCTTTGCCACGATCTCGCCCTACATCGCAATCCAGGCTCTAGGACTCTCTCCCCCCGTCTTCGGCCTCTGGAACCTCATCCCCGCCGCCGGTATTTTCTGTGGAGCGCTTATTTCTCAGCATTTCGCGAGCAAAACAACGCCGCGAGCCAATATCGCCTCAGGGATTCTGATCGCACTTCTCGGAGCCATTGTCATGGCCTCGTTTTTTGCAAAGGGACATAGATACCCCTCGACGCTCTTTCTCCCTCAATTTTTCATTCAGGTCGGATTGAATCTAGCCTGGTCTAACTCCAGCGCAAAGGGCTTGTCGGAGAGTTACGATAAATCGAATGCTACCTCTGTCCTGCAGTTCATGAATATCGCCGGAGCTGTCATCGGCGTCTTTTTGGTTGGACGCTTTCCTCCAACCACTGAAATGCTACTACCGGCAGCCTATCTGATTGCTCTGATTCCCATGTTTTTGATATGGCTGAGTCTTAAAGCACATCACAAAAGAACGTCGTGAGCCAACCCAATCAGATAACCTGCTCCCTAAAAGGGAAACATTCTCCCATTCTGTTACTCCTGATCAGTTTTGGTGCAGTTACCGCTCTGTTTTTCACACCTGCATTGCCACAGCTGGCTCAAGACTTCAATGTCAGCGAGAGCCGTGCTCAATGGCTGATGACGATCTTTCTGATAGGCTACTGCATCGGACAACTTCCCTACGGTCCCCTAGCCAATCGCTTCGGAAGAAAGCCGGCCATTTTTCTGGGCCTTTCATTATCTATCTTAGGCTCCCTTCTCTGCATTGCTGCAACCTCATTTGCTTTCCTCTGTTTTGCCAGATTCATTCAATCCCTAGGCGCTGCGGTCGGACTCAAAGTGACTTTTACAATGGTCAACGACCAGAAGAGCGGTGCGAGTGCGACAAAAATGATCGCATTTCTCTCTCTCGCATTAGGGATCATCCCGGGACTTGCCGTCGCGTTAGGCGGATTTATTACCACCTTTGCCGGCTGGAAGGGCTGCTTTGTCTTCTTAGCGTTCTATTCTCTGTTTCTAGGTCTGCTCTGCTTAGCGCTGCCGGAAACCTCCAAACAGCTGCAGCGAGATTCCCTTAAGATCAAATCCATTGCGAGAGGCTATGCCAGGCAGTTCCGAGACCCTCTCTTGATCTCTCATGCTGTGCTCATCGCTATGACCACTTCCATGTTCTACATCTACTCCACAATCTCGCCTTCTATAGCGATCCTAGTCATGGGATTGTCACCCGACTCCTTCGGATTCTGGAATTTGATCACAACAGCGGGACTTGTGTGCGGAGTGCTTCTTTCCCGACATTTTGCAGGCAAGGTCAAGCCGAGAATGAATATTATTTCAGGGATTTTGATCGTGCTTGTGCCCACCGTCGTCATGACTTTTTTCTTTGCGAATGGCTACATGAATCCCTGGACTCTGTTTCTCCCGCAATTCTTCATTCGGATAGGAACGAATCTTGTCTGGTCAAATGCAGCATCCATGGCAATGTCAGAGAGTCTGGATAAATCGAATGCGACAGCTGTCTTGCAGTTCGTAAATCTCGCAGGACCGGTCATTGGAGTCTACTTGGTGGGGCTCTTTGATCCGACAACAGAAATGCTGCTGCCGGCCGTCTATCTCATTGCGATAACTGCTGCGTTTTTAATCTGGCTGAGCCTCAAAAAAAAGCACGCCAAAACAAGTTAAACTGCAGCGGCTGCTTGAGATCCCCTCAGATTATTTTCAAAAAGCTTGATCGTTTCTAGAAGCTTCTCTTTCGTGGGCTGTTTTCTCAAAAAGGCTAGATTCTCAGGCTTGCTGCTGAGATGCGCCAACTTGGAGAGTAGGTGAAGATGCCGCTTGTCATCACACGCGAATAAGAAAAAGAGCGTATGCACTTTTTCACCATCGAGTGCGCCATATTCAATCGGTTTGGCAGGAAACACAACCGATACGACGTCATAAGAGTCTTGTAAAAGAAAATCGCGCGTATGAGGCACGGCAATCCCGTTGGAAAGCGCTGTTGGCATCAGCCGTTCTCGATCCAAGAGCAGCTCTGTGATCACCTCTGCATCGAGATTCAGATCCTTGGCGATCCTCTGCATGGCTGCGCAAATCACTTCTTCTTTGGTATCGCCCGGCACATTAGTCCAGACGCCACCTTTGTGAATCGCTCGAAGCAGACCAAATTGATGCGTACCGAGTCTCTCCGCTCCACCCATTTCAGAAGCATCATCAAAAGGAGAGAAATCCCCTTTTCCTTGACTCTGCTTGCAAGCCAATACCCAGTTCTCAATTTCAGAGCGAGAAAAGCGGTACTGCTGGTTCAGTCGATAATATGGAATTTTACTGTCTGAGACCCATCGTCGCACTGTCGTTTCAGAGACATTTAAGAGCTCTGCAACATCTTTCAGTTTTAGATCCATTTAGAATTCCCTTGCTAACCTATTTCTGGAAAATAGCAAAGGGGCTAATAAAAGCGTAAGATTATTTTTCGGAGAAGGAAAGGCTGGACAATTCTCTAAGATTCGCGAAATGGAATTGTCCAGTCTTTCCTAATCTAAGAAAGAATCGAGGACTTCCTGCGCACTCGTCGCATGCTGAAGCTCTTTGCGCAAATTTTGATCTTTCACGGCCATGGTCAGCTGCGAAAGAATCTGCAGATATTCCGACTGCCTGTCGTCGGGCCCTGCAATGAGGAAAACAAGCCTCACCGGTGCCTTGTCGATAGCATTCCAGTCGATCCCTGTCTTCTGGATGCCAACAGCGATATAAAACTGCTTGAAGCCTTTGAGTTTGGCGTGAGGAACGGCAACGCCCATCCCAATGCCTGTCGAGACGATCTCTTCACGATCGAGAATCGCTTTGCGAAAGGCTGCCTTGTTAGGTAGCTTGCCGGATTGATCCAATTGATCGATCAGCTCATCAATCGCTTCATTGCGAGTGGTGACATCGAGAAAAGTAATAAGTCGTTCGTTTAGATAATCAGTTATTTTCACAGTTTTTCTTTGCTTGGGAAAAACAAGAGAATTAATGCGTGCCAGTATGGCCAAAACCGCCCTCTCCCCTGAGCGTTTTTGTCAGAGGCTCTTCTTGTAGAAGAAACTCCGCTTGCACAACCTGGGCTAAAACAATCTGCGCAATCCGCATTCCCGGTTCTACTGAAAAAACAGCTTTTCCATGATTGATCAAGATCACACCGAGCTCTCCTCGATAATCAGAATCGATGGTACCTGGAGTATTGAGCACAGTGATCTGATTCTTCAGAGCAAGTCCACTGCGCGGACGTACTTGAATTTCATATCCTTGAGGAATAGCCATCTTCAATCCCGTAGGGATCAAGAGGGAGCCGCCCGGTTCAATCAGGAGCGCATAGTTGAGATGGGCACGTACATCGGCCCCCGCAGAAAAAGGTGTTGCGTATGCAGGAATCAGCTCTTGATCCTCTGCAGTAAGAAGAACTTGTTTTTTCATTCAGAGTGCAGGCTCCTCTACCATTGTCAGCAGTTCTTTTAATCGTTGGGTACTATTTTCTGCAAGAGAATCAGAGGGAGTTGTCTTTCTGAAGGGGCGATTCCCTGTAAAAAAATTGATCAAAAAAACCAGACGCTCTTTCAAATCTGCGCGCTGTACGATGCTATCGATCAGCCCTTTTTCTAGAAGAAATTCCGATCTTTGTGCTCGCGGAGGCAATTTTTGCTTAATCGTCTGCTCAACAACTCGCGGCCCTGCAAAAGCGATCAGTGCATCGGGCTCTGCAAGAATGACATCTCCCAGCGTGGCAAAGGAAGCTGTCACGCCTCCTGTCGTCGGATTGGTCAATACAGAGAAATAGGGCAGATTGGCAGCATGCAAGCGCGTTAAAGCCGCAGACGTCTTGGCCATCTGCATCAGAGAGAGAATCGACTCCTGCATCCTAGCTCCGCCTGACGCAGAAACCACGATGAGTGGCAGCCTATGCTCCACAGCGTACTCGATCAAACAGGTTAGCCTCTCTCCAAGAACCGATCCCATCGATCCTCCCATGAAAGAGAAGTCAAGGGCAGCGAGCGCAGTATCATGGCCATCCAGCTGACATCGCCCTGTCCAGATGGCATCGCTTCGGCCTGTCTTCTGAACGGCGATTTCGATGCGCTTCTTGTAACTCTCCGTATCGACGAATTCGAGTGCGTCGATCGGGACGATGTCTGTGAACAGCTCCTCCGCACTCCCCTCATCGGCAAGCAGCGCTAAGCGCTCTTCGAGACCGAGACGATAATGGTGAGAACATTTCGGGCAGCAGTTTAGATTCTGCTGCAATTCATTCGCATGAATCAGTTCTGCACAGCCGGAACACTTGACCCAGCCGCTGAAACCATCCTTCTTCGTCGTTTGAACTTTAATTTTTGGTTTATTACGCGAAAACAAACCCATTCAAAATTACCTTATATTGTTACTAAAGTAACATCATTTTACCATTCACCATTGAAGAGCTCAACAACAATTAAACGATAGCCTTATTAAATCTTTCCTCAATATTCGCCCAATTAAATATTTGCCATATGGCTTTTACATAATCAGCACGTACGTTCTTATACTGCAAATAGTAAGCATGCTCCCATACATCCACGCCCAGGAGGGGAACTAGACCCTTTGTACTTAAGGGATCTTGGTTCTGGCAGGTCGCAATTTCGAGTCTTTTCAAACTTTTACTATAACCCAACCATCCCCAGCCGGAGCCTTGGACGGCAATTGTCGCTGCGTTGAATTTTTCTTTGAATTGATCAAAGGACTCAAAATCGCGCTCAATGGCTTTGAGCAGCTCTCCTGTCGGGCCTTGAGAGTCGCCTTTCTGGGTAGGGGCTAGAATGGTCCAAAAGATGCTGTGGTTGATATGTCCGCCGCCATTGAATTTAATCGCCGATTGTAGAGCCACCATCGCAGCAATATCGTTCTTCGATTCAGCTTCATGGTACTTTTCCAAAGCAGCATTGAGATTAGTTACATATCCTTTGTGGTGCTTAGAGTAGTGCAGCTCCATGATTTCTTCA
>JAJFMM010000161.1 GCA_021772165.1 Chlamydiota bacterium
CAAAGGCATTTTTTCCCATCGCGCGGAAGAGAATCATGCGGCCTGAGATGAAGACATGCTCGGTTTTACCGGCGGCTGCGTCATCAAAATGTCCCGCTTCCTTGCCTTCGGTCTCGACGGCAAGTTGTGCTGCGCGCTGCGTATGCACGTACTTGGGAGGATAGGGATCCACTCCCAACTCACGGATCTCAGCAAGCTTGCGGCTGCGGTTTTGGAACTCTTCGTGACTATGGTATTCAGGTGTAGAATTCATATAGACCCAGAAAACTATTTGATTAATTCATGAATTGATAGATCATGCAGGTTCTATGGATCAAAGTCAATCGGAACAGGCTTGGCAAAGCTTCATGAAGCTCTGCCAGAACATACCTAGCAAAAAGCTTCTCAACGATTTTATGCTGCTTTTTTTGACGCATGAGGAAAAAGAGTCCCTTACGACTCGCTTTCTCATTGTCCAAGAGCTGATTCGAGAGGAGATGACCCAGCGCGAGATGTCGGAGAGACTGCGGGTCAGTATTGCCAAAATCACTCGCGGCTCCAATGCCATGAAGACGATTGATCCCAATCTCAAACGATTTCTAGAAAAATTCCTCAAATAAGTCTTTTATAACCCCTTGCCTCTCAACCCTCTACGAATCCTCTTGCTTCGTAATTACGTAATGGTGTACCATTACAGTAACGAACCAAGAAAGGATAGCGTCATGAACCAGGCGGAATTTAAGAGGCTTGCCCAGAGCCACTCTCGAATAGCCCTCTTTAGAGAGCTCTCGGCAGACCATTTGACGCCGATCCAGGCGTTTGTCGCCGTATCGGGGCACTCTCTTCTGGAATCGGGATCAGAATCGATAGGGAAGCACTCCTATATCGGCACAGATCCGATTCTTACCCTCTCCGATCCTGAGGCTGGTTTTGAGGCGCTCAGATCTTTCCCCTGCCATGCCGATCATCCTTTGGCGCTCTATACCGGTGGATTTGTGGGCTATGCAGCCTACGATGCGGTCCGTCTGATTGAGGAGATTCCCGATCGCCACCTGGAGCAGAAGAGCCTGCCGGATCTCTATTTCAATCTGTATCGCACGAGTGTCATTTTTGATCATCAGAGTGGGTCTCTCATTTTGGGGCAGATCGTAGAGGTCGGTTCTGATCCTGAGGCTGACTATGTAAGAGGCTGCCAGGAGCTTGAGAGTCTTGAAGAGAAACTCATGACCCCTATCGCTCTAGCTCCCTTGAAACAAGAGGAGATCGCAGATGTGCTCTCCGAGATAAATGATTCAGAATTTAGTCGCATGGTGGAAAAGGCAAAAGAGAGTGTCTCTGCCGGAGAGCTCTTTCAGCTCGTCGCGTCTCGCACCTTTAAAATGCCCTACTCAGATGGCTTTGCCCTCTACCGCCGCTTAAGAAAAGAGAGTCGCGCTCCCTATCTCTTCTATTTCGATCTAGGAGATGTGCAGATTGCAGGTGCCTCTCCCGAAAAACTGATCTCCGTCAAGGATGGGATTGTGGAGTCGACGCCTATTGCCGGCACACGTCCGGCCGATGCGGATCCTGAAGAGCTGCTCTCCGATCCGAAAGAGGTGGCCGAGCATCAGATGCTGGTGGATCTGGCGAGAAACGATCTGGGCGCGATCTCTGAAATAGGAACCGTGGAAGTAAAAGAGCTAATGAAAGTGCATCGCTTTCCCAAGGTGCTGCATATCGTTTCAAAAGTTACAGGCAAACTGAGACAAGGACTCGATGCGATCGATGCGTTTAAGGCGTCGTTTCCCGCAGGGACGCTGACCGGCGCTCCTAAAATTCGTGCGATGGAGAGAATCGATGAGCTTGAAACGTCTCGCCGCGGTCTTTACGGCGGCGCGATTATAGCAATCGATGCGAAGGGCAACCTCGATAGCTGCATCGCGATTCGCATGGGAATTGTCGAGAGGGGAGAGCTCTCCGTGCGCGCCGGTGCAGGGATTGTCTTCGACTCTGATCCAGCCAGTGAGGCTCAAGAAACAAAGCTCAAAGCTGCAAGCGTACTGCATGTAGCAGGAGGCGTCCAATGATACTCCTCATCGACCACTACGACAGTTTTACCTACAACCTCTATCAGGCGCTCTCTCGACATGCGGAAGTGCGCGTGGTACGCAGCGATCAGATTACGCTCGAAGAGATCGCTTCGATGCAGCCCGATGCGATTGTGCTCTCACCCGGTCCGGGAAGACCGGAAGATGCGGGCATCTTTCTCGAGGCGATTCGCGCTTTCGGAGCAAACATTCCAATCCTCGGTGTCTGCCTAGGCCATCAGGCGATTGCGCTTGCGTTTGGAGGCAGCATCATCCAGGCACCTGAGATCATCCACGGCAAGTCGTGCGAACTGTTTCACAATCGAGAGGGACTCTTTGCAGCCGCCTCTCTACCTCTTACCGCGGGCCGCTACCATTCACTGCTTGTTGAAAAGAAGAGCCTACCCTTCAGCCTCGAGATCACAGCAGAAGATGGCGAGGGGCTGATCATGGCTCTCAAACATAAAGAGTATCCAATCTACGGAGTGCAGTTTCATCCCGAATCGATCCTCACACCTGAGGGCGAAGGGCTGATCGACTCCTTCATCAATCAATGTGTAGGTGTCCCATGTTAGAGGCTGAAGAGCTCGCTGAATTTGCCCTGTCGCTGCGCCTGATGGCTAAAACAATCAAACTCGATCGTCCGTTTGTAGACCTCGTCGGCACCGGAGGCGATGGCGCCGGGACCGTGAATCTCTCGACAGCCAGCGCTCTTTTGACCGCTGCTTGCGGCGTCCCCGTCGTCAAGCATGGCAACCGCGCAGCAACCTCGAAGTGCGGATCTGCGGATCTGATGGAGAGCTTCGGTGCGAATTTACACCTCGATGCAAAGGGCATCCAGCAAGCCGTCCAGAAAACGCAGTTTGCATTCTGCTTTGCTCCCGACTTTCATCCCATGCTGGCCAGCGTGAAAGAGGAGCGTAAAAAGCTCGGCAAGCCAACACAATTCAATCTAGTAGGACCGTTGATTAATCCGGCCGGCCTCGACCATCTACTCCTCGGCGTTTATGATGAGCGTCTCGTACCGATACTCGCTCGAGCGCTGCAGATCCTCGGAACAAAACGCTCTCTCGTTTTCAGTAACTACGGCCTCGATGAGCTGACTTGCATAGGTCCCTGCAAAGCTACCCTCGTCACGCCGGACGCGATGCAACCGATGAGCTTCGATCCCGATGAGCTGGGTCTCACCCTCTGCACACTAGACGATCTCAAAGGCGGCGATGCTAAAGAGAACGCCCGCATCATCCGCCGTGCGCTCTCAGGTGCGAAAAGTCCTATCAGCGACACCCTGATTCTCAACGCAGCTGCTGCACTCTTTCTCTACGGACCTGTTGGAACCATTGAAGAGGGAATCAAACACGCTCGCAGCACACTCCAATCAGGCGCCGCCCTAGAAATCCTCAACCGGTACTGTGCATCATGAAAAAAAGTCTTAAACAAGCACTCTCAGCAGATGGCATCTCGATTCTAGCTGAAATCAAACGCGCCTCTCCCTCGAAAGGGCAGATCGCAGAAATTACCGACGCAGGAAAACGCGCCGAGCTCTACGTGCAAGGCGGAGCGAGTGCGATCTCCGTGCTGACCAACGAGAGATTCGACGGGAGCCTCGAGGATCTTCGTGCCGTTGCAAAAGCTCTGGCGCACACCTCGATACCGATCTTGCGAAAAGAGTTCATCAGCACACTCGCTCAAATCACCGAAGCGGACGTGTGCGGAGCGGATGCCGTGCTTCTGATCGTCTCGACACTCAAAGAAAAAACGAAAGCGTTTCTAACCTATGCAAAAAGCCTCGGCCTCGAAGCGATCGTCGAAGTGCACACTGAAGAAGAGCTCAAGCTGGCCATTGAAGCTGGCGCTGAGATCATCGGCGTTAACCAGCGCGACCTCTCAGACTTTTCGATGCATCCCGAGCGCTTCCGTGAGCTCGCACCCCTGATTCCCGACCATTGCGTTGCCATTGCCGAATCGGGCCAATCTTCTACGAAAGAGGCGCTTGCACTCGGTTACGACGCCGTGCTCGTCGGCGAGGCGCTCTCCCGCGCAGAAAATCCCCTTGAGCTCCTGAGGACGCTATGATAGCAGTCAAAATTTGTGGCGTCACCGATCCAAAAGAGGCTCTCTCGATCGCCAATTTGGGTGCTGATCTGATCGGACTGATCTTTGCCAAAGAATCACCACGCGCAATCAGCCTCAAACAGGCTAAAGAGATAGAAACAGCCCTCAAACATACGAGAGCCAAACTCGTCGGCGTCTTTGCAGAACAGGAAGCTCAAGAGATTCTAGAGATAGCTGCGGAGCTCCAGCTCGATTTTGTACAACTCCACGGCAACAACGCCCGAGCAGCTTACGACGCTCTCACCATGCCCGTGATTTATGCGCTCTCTTACCAAGAGAGTGCGCCGGCAAATTTCAATACAAAACGAGATCTGCTGCTATTTGATGGCAATGATCGCACAGGATTTGTGCCGCCCGACTGCCGCTACATCCTTGCCGGCGAACTCGAGTCAGACAACATCGAGCCGCTCCTTGAGGCTTACCAGCCCTACGGAGTCGACGTTGCCAGAGGCGTTGAAACGAGCCCCGGGCAAAAAGATATGAAGAAAGTAACCGGATTCATCAGCCGCGCCAAAAAGGGGCGCTTCGGAGCCTTTGGCGGCAGCTTTGTACCCGAGCTGCTGATGCAGCCGCTTCATGATCTCACAGAAGGCTATGAGAAGATCGCCTGCAGCCAAGAGTTTCAAAACGAATTACAAGACCTGTTGCGCAACTACGCAGGTCGTCCAACACCGATTACAGAAGTACCAAACTTTTCAAAAGCGATCGGAGGCCCTCGCATCTACCTCAAGAGGGAAGATCTCCTACATACCGGCGCGCATAAACTCAATAACGCAATCGGGCAGTGCCTGCTTGCGAAAAAAATGGGAAAAACGCGCGTGATCGCCGAGACAGGAGCCGGACAGCATGGCGTTGCGAGTGCAACCGCCTGCGCGCTACTCGACCTCGAATGCATCGTCTACATGGGACAGATCGACGTAGAGCGCCAAGCGCCTAACGTCGTCAAAATGCAGCTCCTCGGAGCGCGCGTCATCGGCGTAACAGACGGCGCGCAGACACTTAAAGACGCAGTGAATGCAGCCCTCCGCGATTGGGCCGAGAGCTATGAAAGCACACACTATTGCATCGGATCTGCTCTGGGACCCCACCCCTTTCCCTCCATGGTGGCCCAGTTCCAATCCGTCATCGGAAAAGAGGCCAAAGAGCAGTTTCGAGCGCGCACAGGAAGCGATCCCGATCTAGCTGTTGCCTGCGTGGGTGGAGGCTCAAATGCGATCGGACTTTTTTCAGCCTACCTCGAAGAGAGCACCCAGCTCATCGGCATCGAAGCCCATGGCGCAGCACGCTTTGCCAAAGGCACACCCGGCGCGCTCCACGGCAGCTACTCCTACGTGCTGCAAGATAGCGAAGGGCAGATCGCAGAGACACACTCGATCTCAGCGGGACTTGACTACCCAGGCGTCGGACCCCAGCATGCAGCGCTCTTTGAGAGCGGACGCGTACGCTACGAGACCGCACGCGATGCAGAGGCATTAGCCGCTTTTAAACTCCTGAGCAGAACGGAGGGCATCATCCCCGCGCTCGAATCATCTCATGCACTCGCCTACGTCGTGCGCATGGCAAAAGATTTACCGCCCGAAACAACGATCCTGATCAACCTCTCCGGCCGCGGAGAAAAAGACCTCCCTCAACTAGAGGCATTACTATGAGAAAAATCTTTGCCGGCTACCTGACAGCAGGGGACAGCCCTGTTGAGCATTTCCTAGCTCTTGTCAAAGGAGGCGTCAACCTCCTCGAGATCGGCATACCCTATTCCGATCCTGTGGCAGATGGCCCTGTGATCCAGCAAGCGATGCAGCGCGCCTTGCAAAAGAAAACCAGCCTGCAAACCGTCCTGAACCTCGTACGCGATTTGCGCGCCCAAACAGAAGTGCCGCTCATTCTCTTTACCTACTACAATCCGATCCAAGCGCGTCTGCCCACTTTTCTCGCAGCAGCGAAAGAGGCCGGAGCCAATGGCATCTTGATCGTCGACTTGCCATTGGAAGAAGCTGACGAATATAGAAGACTCTGTGAACAGCACGAGCTCTCACCCATCTTTGTCCTCTCGCCCAGCACACCGCTTGCTCGTATCAAAAAACTCTCTCAAGCAGGCCGCGGCTTTCTCTACTACGCCTGCCGCAAAGGGACTACCGGAGAAAAAACAGGCCTGCCGCCCGATCTGGCAGCCAGATTACAAAGCATAAGAAAAGAAACAACCTTGCCTCTCATGGCCGG
>JAJFMM010000162.1 GCA_021772165.1 Chlamydiota bacterium
AAGAAGACTAGTTCCCCTCTTCGTCTTCCTCTGCATCGCGCTGTTCAGCTGGAGACTACTCTATGAAGGCCTGCTCCAGACGCGCCTCAATCTCAATTTCCCATCAGCCACCGCGCTCTCCTCCGGCTTCGGGGCTATTGCGGCCCTTATCAGCTCTCGTTTTGTCAGAAAACCTACAGAGACAGCGATCCCGACAGCCGATGATTTTCAACCGGATCAAGCCGTCGGCCTGGAAAAAGCGCACCACCATCTGCAGCGCGTCTACCTCTCTAACAGCAATTCATCTGTCCGCGATAAACTCTCCACAGCGCTTGACCATGTCCGCGCGCTGACCATGCAGGCAAAAAAGTGCTCTCCGTTCACAAGCTCGACAACGCAGTACCAGAATGTAGAAAAGATTTTCGTCTCTCTCCAAATTCTCAGCGCATGCCTGGTTGCTTTTGCTCATGGAGCCAATGATGTTGCCAATGCAATTGGCCCCATCAACGCAGTACTCACTACGTTAAAAACCAATGCGGTCGGCGTCCACACAATGGTCCCTTCCTGGCTACTCGCCTTGGGGGGAGCTGGGATTGTGATCGGCCTTGCGACTTGGGGATGGCGCGTGATCGATACGATCGGCCGCAAGATTACGGAACTGACACCTACACGCGGTTTTTCGGCTGAATTTGGGGCTGCGACCACAATCTTATTCGCATCCAAACTAGGACTACCCATTTCGACGACGCACGCTCTAGTCGGCGCTGTCTTCGGCGTAGGGATGGCGCGCGGCTTGAAGGCGCTCAACCTAAAAACGCTCGTAGACATTCTCATCTCCTGGGTGGTAACGATTCCTCTCTGCGCGCTTTTCAGCATCGCAGCCTTTTATCTCCTCCGCTGGATCTTCTAAAATAATTTCCTACGCAAAGAGATCCTGATCCTGTAAGCTATCGCACCTTAAAAAAGGGACAGGATAAACAGGATCGCAAGCGGCAGGATATGCAAGATACGCACGACTTACCTCACTCAGACATAACAAAGAACATTCTCCACTGCTGTTTTGAGGTAATGAATTCACTTGGCTGCGGCTTTTTGGAATCGGTTTACACAAATGCACTGATCGTTTCACTAACGGACATAGGATTCAATGTACGCACCAATACAAGTTTTGAAGTTATGTTCAAAAATCGAAGCATTGGTCTATTTATTCCTGACATACTGGTAGAAAATGCCGTTATAGTTGAGTTGAAATGTTGTGAGCATTTACTGCCGGAGCATCAGACTCAACTGATCAACTATTTGAAAGTCACAGATATTCGCGTAGGACTTTTGGTGAACTTTGGCAGAAGAAGTCTCCAGTATAAAAGAGCTTATCATCCTGCATATCCTGCCGCTTGCGATCCTGCCAATCCTGTCCTTTCTTTAAATCCGAGCTCTTCTAATGCAACTTGTCATTGATACACTTATTTCCATTTTGCTATACGGAAGAAATGGATTTGCAAATACAAGCTGACGTTCTCGTTCAAAAAATCAAACATTTCATCATCGCGCGTACAGGTAGAAGAGAGAAAGAATCTACTCCTGAAGAGTTTTACCTCGCTTTCGTTGAAGCTCTGCGCGAAGAGATGATGATCAATTGGACCGCCTCCACCGATACCATGATCGCTAAAAAACCGAGAACGATCAACTATCTCTCCCTGGAGTATCTCCCCGGGCGCTTTCTCAGCAACAACGCAGCTAATATCGGAGCCACAGAGCTTGTGCAGACCGTCCTTAAAAAAATGGAACGCTCTATTCCTGACCTGATGGGCTGCGAACACGATCCCGGCCTCGGCAATGGTGGCCTCGGCAGACTCGCTTCATGCTTTCTCGATTCCCTCGCAACGCTGCAGTACCCGGCTCGCGGCTATGGATTGCGCTACCAGTATGGCATTTTCGAACAAGAGCTCTGGAAAGGCGTGCAAGTAGAGAGACCCGACGGCTGGCTTCTCAACACAAATCCTTGGGAAGTGAGACGCGATGTCTTTGCCGTTTCCGTAAACTATCGAGGCACCGCCATCCATGGCACCAATGTTCATGGAGAAAATGTGTATCAACTCGAAGATTCTGAAGAGATTCGAGCGCTTCCTTTTGATATTCCGATCATCGGCTATTCAGATAAAGAGGACTTCTCAGTCCTGCCTCTGCGCTTATGGTCCACTAAAGAGTCGCCGCGTAACTTTAAGCTTCAGAGCTTCAATGCCGGTATGCTCGATGAAGCCTCTGAAAACACCTCGCTGACCGACGTACTCTACCCCAACGATCAATCGGAGGTTGGAAGACGCATGCGCCTCAAGCAGGAGTTTCTCCTCGTTTCCGCCTCTCTCAAAGATATCATCCGCCGCCACCTCGGCACCTACGGAGATCTCTCCCTCTTCAAAGAGAAGGTGCGCATCCAGATCAACGATACACATCCCGCCCTGATGATTGCTGAGATGATGCGTACACTGACCAAGAACTTTAACTTCTCCTGGAGAGATGCCTGGGGCACGGTGCAGGAGTGCTGCAGCTACACGAACCATACGATTTTGGCAGAGGCGCTAGAAGTGTGGGACGAGAGCCGCATGCAAGATCTGCTCCCCCGGCAATATCTCGCCATCCAGCAGATCAACAGTGATCTTTGCAATGCCGCGCGCACAAAATTCCCCAACAATGAAAATAAAGTACAGCGCATCTCGATCCTTGAACATGGTCATGTGCGCATGGCCAACCTCGCCATCTACGGCTCGCATAAAGTCAATGGCGTGGCAGAGCTGCACTCAAACATTCTCAAAGAGAAAGTCTTCCGCGATTTCTACGATCTTTTTCCTGACAAATTCACCAATGTGACCAATGGCGTCACGCAGAGACGTTGGCTGCTGCTATGCAATCCGGAACTCACCGAATTCATCTCCAAGCGGATCGGAAAAGAGTGGGCCCATGATTTTCCCACGATCGCCAAGCTCGGTGAATTCGCAGCAGATCCGGAAACCCAGAAAGAGTTTCTGCAGATCAAAGCGAAAAATAAGCAGCGTCTCGTGGATTTTATCATCCAAGAAAATCCCGTACGCGACCGCAAAGGCAAAGAGGTAAGCCGAGCAGGCTCTCTCAACACCGCGGCCCTTTTCGATGTGCACGTTAAAAGAATCCACGAATACAAGCGCCAACTTCTCAATGCATTGCATCTCATTATGATCTACCAAGAGCTTCTCACGTCTCCTGACAAAGGCGGTCGCATCCCGAGAATGTCGATCCTCGGAGGCAAATCAGCACCGGGATATATGAGAGCCAAGCAGATCATCGAGCTCATCTGCGCGATCTCTCGCACAGTCAATGAAGATAAACGATCCAACGGCCATCTAAAGATTGCGTACATAGAAAACTACAACGTCACCAAAGCGGAAATCATCATCCCCGCCGCAGATCTCTCCGAGCAGATCTCGACCGCGGGATGGGAAGCGTCCGGCACAGGCAATATGAAGTTCTCGATGAACGGCGCGATGACAATCGGCACAGACGATGGCGCCAACATCGAAATGCGAGAAGCTGTAACAGATGCTTGGTGGCCCTTTAAATTTGGGGCCAGTGCCCAGGAAAATTCAGAGACGCACGACTACCGAGGCTGGGACGTGTACAATCAAGATGAAGGGATCCGCCGCGCTGTCGATGCACTCAAAGATGGCACCTTCTCAGAGACGGAAGAAGAGGCCTCTGCATTTGCCCAGATCCATCAATCACTGCTTGAAAACGACCGCTTCTTTGTTCTGCGCGATCTACGCTCCTACTATGAAGCACAAAAAAAAGTGGAAGAGCTCTACCAAAAACCAGAGGCCTGGGCTGAAATGGCGATCCATAACATCGCAGGGATGGGATCGTTTTCTACCGATGTATCGATTCGTAACTACGCGGAAAAAATTTGGGGCATTGAGCCATGCCCCCCAGATCTTGAGATTCTAAAGAAAGTGCGCGAGGAATACTCAGAGCACGACCGCTGCCGTATCATTAAGCAGTGATAGTATTTCTCTAGCCGGCGCCAGGATGACGTCCTCGCTGTTGTGATCAGCATCAGGCAAGCAGATAAACGTTTTGTCCCTTGTAATTCCCTCGTTAATCAGGGCATAACCGAGGCTAGCCTTATCAACGATCACCTTATCCGTCTGAAAATCTTCTTTTTTCGGCAACTCACCTTCCGGAACAGCTCTGTGGCTTGATTGGATAATGACTTCATGAATACCCAGCTTCTGCAACTTTTTAGAAGCCTCAACGGAGTCGATCTCAGTACCGCTCCACTTCGCCAGAGCTGCTACAAAAGCGCCCAAATTCGGAGAGTCTTTCTGAACAAATTCACCGCAGATGTGACTCACACGATCAAACGTCATCTGACGAACAGCTAAATAGGAAACATCTGATTTAAAGTTATGCTGCAAAATCGCCTGTGCTATCGCCGCGCCGCCTAGAGATCTGCCGGCAAGAACGATCTTCTTAGCTTTTAGCTTCTCTTCCAGAAAGGAGAGACCCACTTCCTGCGCATCACCCATGCTCTCAGGAGTCGCATGCCCCTCGCTGCACCCAACGGAGGGGCCATTGATCATCAGCGTACTCATTCCCAGCATTTGATATCTGCGAGCGTAACTCTCTATAAAATTCTCCATACGCTCACAATTGCCACCCGCCTGAAGAACCCAATTGCCATTGTCAATCGTGCTCTCATGCCTCACCATCATTCCGCTGTAGCGCACCCCGTTTTTCCCTAAAGAAACGTGTCTAACAATATAGCCTTTTTCAATGAGTGATTTTGCTGAATCCTTTCTAATCTCAGGCAGCTCACTTCTTCTCCTCTGTTCAGACAACATCCCTCTCGTCACATTTAACTTCTTTTTCAGCCGCTCTACCGTAGTTGCACTCTCCCCTTTCGCCAACCCCTTATCTATTTCCTTTTCGAACTCATCCATCTTCTTTTCGCGCGCATCGAATTCAATCGTTAAACTCAATTTATTAAAGTAATTGAGGATGCGGCTTTGAGCCGGATAGAGAGGTAACATAATGATCCGCTGTATTAAATATTTGGAAAACTCGTAGAGGCCCCAAGGAATAAGCACTATCTGCAAAACAATTTTTGAAATTTTTGCCGCTGTATCTAACCAAGTGCGGTTATCAATAGAAAAATCTACATCAAGACTTGATAAAGGAGACAGAAACTCCTCCTCCGTACTATTATCAAAAACCCCAACCCCTGAATTATTTACATACAAACAGACAGACATTAATAAACCGCCTTTTAGTTTCACATCTAGTATAAAGAGTTTCCATAACACAAATCAACAAACATCTTAATTAAAAATATTATTTGCTTGTGTTAAATTTCCATAAATCTCTATAGTTTCTCGCAAAATTGGAGGCTTCCATGTCTGTTGGTTCGATGAGATTTTCTACTTCGCATTTTGCCACGGAATCTGGCATCCAGAGACATCTCTCAAAGGCTCTCCAGACTCTGGTCCATGCGGCCAAAACGATCGCCCACATCGCGGTTCGGATCATTACAGCCCCCTTTCTTTTAAT
>JAJFMM010000163.1 GCA_021772165.1 Chlamydiota bacterium
CTAGGAAGAAGCTGGAGATAAAGAACCTTATCAGCCACTTCTTTTTCAGAGATGATCTTATCAAAGCGCTCTTTGCCTGAGATCAGATGATGTGCGATGGAGATGGCCTCTCGTGCAGAATATCTAAAACGCATGATGATCTTTTCGATCTGGATCTGCGCTTTTTCAATTCGCTTCGAGATTTCCACCTCTTCTTCACGAGTTAAGAGCGGGACGGAGCCCATCTCTTTTAGATACATCCGTACAGGATCGTCAGAAGAGCCTTCTGCTCGCTTAGGAAGCCCTTCGAGCTCCTTAGCCTCTTTTTTACGCTCTTTTTGGCGCTCTACCTCTGATTGGTTAAGCACCTGAATGTCCATTCCGCTCAGAAAGATCAAGACCTGGTCGATCTGTTCCGGGGAATCGAATGTCATGGGGAGAATCTCATTGATCTCCTCATAAGTGAGAAAGCCCTGCTCTTTGGCAAGGGCTACAAGTTCCTCAATTTTCTGCTGATGCTGAGGGTTACTGAATGAAGAAGTCGTACTACTCATGATCTCCTAAGAAGGGGGTCTGGAGGGGAAAAGAAACTTTTGGTAAGCTCGTCCGATTACACAAAACTTACAAAATAAACCGAAGTGATTTTGGACTGCCCCCCCCTTTCCGTCAACATCATAATCCCTTAGCGATTATTTGCAATGCCTTTATATGCCCTGGATGAAGAAAACGGCATCGTATTTGCCCCTGACGCATCTACTCGTAAGAACTATCGCTGCCTAGAATGTAGAGGCTCGCTGCAAAAGCGATCAGGCCGCCATCGCCGCCCCCATTTTTGCCACCGGCGAAGCGCACCCCAGTGCCGGCTTTACAGCAAAAGCATCGACCATCTCGTCATACAGACAAATCTCATGAAAAGGATTCCTCAACTCAAAATGGAGAGACCATTCCCCTCCGTTTTACGCATTGCGGATCTTTGCTGGGAAGAGAGAAAGCTCGTGCTAGAGATCCAGTGCTCGCCTATTTCTATCTACGAAGTCGGAGCGAGAAAAAAAGACTATTCACAAGAGGGCTATGAACTCGTTTGGCTCCTCGACGATCGCCTATTCAACAAAAAAAGACTAAGAATAGCCGAAGAGCAGATCCGAAGAGGATCGGGGTATTTCGTCTCACTCAAGCGATCCATAGTCTATGATCAATTCGAATTCATTTCCGATGCAGTGCGACTTGCGAAAGGGCCGCCACTCCCCATCAATCTCTTTGAGCCTAGAGAGATCCTCAATCGGCAAATTCCACTACGTCAGCTCCAGGAGCGAAAAAGCAGCCGCTACTTCCTGGGAGACCTCTATGATCGCGCCAACAGAAATAGTACTTTTTTAAAAAGACTCGTAGAACATGAAGAATCGCTCTTAAAGCCGCTTCGAAAAGATCCTTTCTATTGGATCAAAAAAATCCTTCTTCTAATACTTGAATATTTACTCAGAGCCGCTACGAGAGATTATGATCGAAATTTGAGATAAAGGGCGGGATGACTGAAAGCGCATCACCCAAGTTTAAAATATTTTCTTCTGTAAATCAGAATAAAATAGACCATGACAAGAGTGGAAATGAACGCCCGCACAATGAAGTTTAAAGAAGAAATTTTTTCTAGGGTTGATTTCTCAGGATTCGACGGACTGATCCAGGCGGTTTTGGAAGAGCTCGCCTCCCTCTTTAGATCTGCAATGGCAGAAAATTCATTAAGATAGACTGGTTGAAAGAGGGTATTGCCTTGATAGGTCCTTCCGCCGAAGTCATAGTTATAGAGGGCTCTCAGCGCGTAGCGATCTGTTTTGACCTCCTCCACCTCCCATTGAGAGATTTTCGCAGAAACCGGCTCTTTCAAAGAAATATTTTGAACAAGCGTGGAGAGGGCAAAATACCAGAGGAGAAGGGATACAGCGCCCGAGCCGGCGATCAATAGGGCTCGCAAAGTCTTTTCTGAGAAGATCATCTCTTTACGAATTATGAAGGACCAGAGTATACTACGGGCCTTTAAAAATCGCAAACCCCCATTGAGGTTCTATGGCCGACGAGACCAAGAAAAAAGCACCTGTGAAAAAACCGACCGCTCTTAAGCGCGACATCCAAAACGAGAAGCGTCGTTTACGCAACCGTTCTTACCGTTCAAGCGTACTGACAGCAATCCGCGGCTTTGAATCCGCACTGACAAAGAAAGAAGAGCCGGAAGCAGTCAAAGCTAAGCTGAGCGAAGTCTATAGCTTGATGGATAAGGGCGTCAAAAGAGGCATTTTCAAAGCAAATAAGGCCGCTCGCACCAAGTCTCGTATGAACGCACGCTTCGCAGCGATCTAATTTTAAGCTTATAATACTAAGAGAGTCTCAATGGCAGCAGCAGTAGGTCCAGGTCGTCTGGCACAAGTAAGAGATGCAGTCGTAAATGCGGCTGACCAGGTCACAACCCGCGTCGCAGATGCAGGAAATGCTGGATACGAGGCAATCACAAACGTTGGCACCTGGTTTACGGGTCTCTCTGCGCCGGAGGCTGCGAATCAATTAGGCCTTCCGAACATCCCCATTCCTAAAAAGAACGCGCTGAATTTAACGACGCGTGAGGAATGCGTCCGAAGACTGAATGAGATCGGTACAAGCAGACAAGGTCTGTTTTCAACTCTGAAATCGATTCTTACAAATACTCCTGAGGATAAGCTTCGAGAGTGCAAGTCCGAGATAAAAAAGACAATGGGACAGGCAAAGGAACTAGGAAAGCTTAGCGACCATTGCCTGACTGAATATCCTTGGTTACCACCCGCACCCGATGCAGTCGCTTCCAAATATGCTAAAGCTCGCACTAAAGATGCCGAACTCGCCCAGCTAGAAGCCGAAATCATTGACGAGCTCAGAGTAAAAATACCGGGCTATTCTAG
>JAJFMM010000164.1 GCA_021772165.1 Chlamydiota bacterium
GAGTTCATCAATCTCATCTTTTTCAGCGCCGCGCTCCAGCAGAAGAACACGCGCACGCTCGACAGCTTCTGTCAGAAGATCGATCAGTTTTTCGGTATCGCCGGAGCGCGTCTTGAATTTCTTGCCATCCGCTCCGAGCACGAGACCAAAACCAACATGATCTACTCTGGTAACAAAGGGATCGAGCCAGCCCACTTTCTCTGCGGCCTGAAAGACCATCTGAAAATGCTGGTTCTGTCCAACGTCTGTTACATAGATGATCCGATCTGCCTGATCGGTGAAAATGCGGTAGCGAAGAGCTGCCATATCTGTTGTATCGTAATTGAAGCCGCCATCTGATTTCTGAATCATCATAGGAAGAGGCTGCCCTTCTCGATTGACAAAGCCCTCGAGAAAGACGCACTTGGCGCCATTGGAGAGGGTGACATGTCCTTTCTGCTCGAGCTCTGCAACGACTTCTTTGAGAAAAGGGTTATAGAACGACTCGCCACGCTCTTGAATCTGCACATCGAGTAGATCGTAGATCTCCTGGAATCCTTGTCGAGACACATCACAGATGATCTTCCAGGAGCGCATCGCATTGGGCTCGCCGCTCTGCAGCTGGACAACTTCGAGTTGTGATCGCTTTTTGAAGTCTGGATCTTCATCGAACTGTTTTTTCGATGCGCGATACCAGCCCATCAGAGCATCTAATGTCGTCGGCTCCACACCTTCTAACACTCCGGAGGCGTGCTCCTTCATGTAGGTGATCAGCATTCCGAATTGCGTACCCCAATCTCCGATATGGTTGAGACGTAGAACGTCTTGCCCGAGAAATTCGAACAGGCGTGCGAGGCAATCGCCGATGATCGTCGAGCGAATATGGCCAACGTGCAGCTCTTTTGCGATGTTCGGGGAAGAAAATTCAACGATCACTTTTTCGCTTTTCTCAGGAGGAGAGGCTCCTAGGAGAGGATCCAATAGCAGCTTCTGCACCTCATTCGACAAGAAATCAGAGGTAAGCGTGAGGTTCAAAAAGCCGGGTCCCGCGATTTCGATCTTCTCTGAAGAGTTGCGCGTCGTTGTATCTAGGGCATTGGAGATCGCTTGCGCCACTTCGCGCGGATTTTTTTTGACGATCTTAGACAAGCGCATCGCGCTGTTGCACTGATAGTGGCCAAAGCCCTCTTGCTGACAGGGTGCGAGATCCGCTTTGGCTTCCTGCTCTGAAAGTTCGGGAAACGCGCGTCCGATCGCACCTGTAAAAGAGGCCTCCAGATCTTGAAGAAGCGTTTTCATTAGCCTTCAGCTGAGTGGTGAAAAACAGGGCTAAGCAAACGCTTGCCAATCCCATACTTTATACGGTAGTCAGCTAAAGAAAGTGCAGCTGTTTGTGTTGAGTCACTGCTCTTTTCAGCAATTTCATAGATTGCAGTGAGGCAATCGTAAATTTTGCTTACTTTTGCGCGTGGATACGATGGATGATAACCCATTTCCTCAAGTTCTGCTGAAACATTGAGAAGACCACCCGCGTTGATCACGAAGTCAGGTGCGTAGAGAATCCCGCGCTCTTTTAGAGCTAGCGCATGCATGTCTCGATAAAGCTGATTGTTCGCACCACCCGCAATCGCTTTGCAGCGGAAGTGCGGTAGAGTCTGATCGTTGATGATGCCGCCTAGAGCACAAGGAGCGAGAATGTCACACTCAACAGAGAGAATCTGATCGAGAGGAACTGTTTTCGCACCGTAGCGAATCGCCAAGCGCTGCGTTTTAATTGGGTCTGCATCGGAAAAGATAAGATCCGCGCCAGCCCAGAAAAGATATTCTGCTAGGTTTGAGCCAACATTACCAAGGCCCTGAATGGCAATCGTGCGACCTTCTAGAGAATCTGTGCCGAACAGTTTTTTCGCAGCAGACTGAATCCCGCGGAACACACCCCAAGCCGTAAACGGTCCCGGATCTCCACTACTCTTTGCGTGAGGAAGACCTACGACATATTTCGTCGCGCGACGAACGATCTTGCAATCTTCCGGCGTGCAGCCCACATCTTCTGCGCAAATATAGCTTCCCTTGAGCGTATCGACGGCAGCGCCAAAGGCAAGAAGCTTCTCTGGAGTCTTGTCTTGCTTAGGATCTGCGATGATTACGCTTTTGCCTCCGCCATAGCCAACTTCTGCGATGGCCGATTTATAGGTCATCCCTTTAGAGAGGCGAAGAGCATCTTCAAGAGCTTCATTGAAAGAAGCGTATGGCTGGATACGCGTACCACCGAGAGCAGGTCCTAGAGTGGTGTCATGAATGGCGATGATGGCGGTGAGCTTTGATTTTTCTTCTGTGATTTTTAGTACTTGCTCATAGCCCTTGATCGGCAGCCGTTCTATCTGCAGTTGTTGAGGCGGAGACAGCTTCTTCCCTTCTTGAATCAGTGCAGAAAGGCACTTTTTCGCATCGACAGCTTCTTGATCTAAGACTTGCATCAGCTCGGCTCCTCAGTTTATGAGCAGACCCTCAAAAAAGGGTAAACTCAAATTTTGAATTGGCGAAAGCGCACTTCCGCATATTTTCTTAAAAAGTTTGAAAAACTATACCATTGAACCTTCCGTAACGCAAGAAGGTTGAATGTTATTACCCGCTCTGTCATAGTGTCGGCCTGAATCAGGGGCATATCTATTCTAGTTTAGCAACCTTATAAAAAGATTCAACTATTTGCAGGAGAGCCTCTTAAATGCCTGGAGCCGCGATGACAACAGCTCTTACGATTACAAGTGAGCAAAAAAGTGAACTGCTAAAGTTCATCAAAAAAAATCGAAATGCCGATCTCGTAACGGTTTATCTCGCTTTTATCGAGGAAAAGCACGGCATGAAGCCCGTTCTATTCCCTAGAGAAAAGACGATCTACCAGAGCCTAGAAACGCTTCTCAAAAAATTAGAAGCAGATGGAAAGCTCTGGCGCGAAACAGAAATTACCATTCAGTTCGGACAGCAAAGCGTCAATGCCGAGACAAAGAAAATTTATATTTGCCCCTTTACTGGGAAAGTTTTTGGCGACAACACGCACCCCAATCCTCAAGATGCGATCTATGACTGGGTATCTAAATGCCCTGAAAACACAGAGCGCGTTGGCGGATTGCCCGCAAAACGCTTTTTGGTCTCCGAAGATCCTGAAGTGATTCGCAACTACATTAGTGAGCGAAAAGCCTCTGTGAAAAAAGTTGTATACTCTTCTGCGCTGACCGGCAAGCTGTTCAACAGCAAAAATGCTGTGATTGAAGACTTCAAGAACAATCACGTCAAAGTGATGACGATGATTGAAGTGCAGAACCAGAACCGCTTCCAGATTGACGAGCAGTTCCTAGAGTTCATCCAGAAGCACCTAAACGAAGAGATGATTTCAGCGTTCGTTGAAGCCCTCTCTAACCACAAAGAGTTTGAGACCTACTTAATGAAGTGGGTTGACTCTGAATAGAGCCCCGCAATACAGCTATGCAAACGAACACCACCCTTTTTCTGGATTGCCCCGAGGCGACCCAATCGTTTGCGATGCGCCTTGCGCCCAGCCTCCCCATCAAGACAGTCATTGCTCTCTATGGGGATCTGGGAGCGGGGAAAACCACCTTTATGCAAGGCCTAGTCCGAGGTCTTGGAGGCTTTGATGAGATGGTTCAAAGCCCTACCTTTACGTTTCTTCACCCCTATTCGACCAAGCCCCCGATCTACCATTTTGACCTCTACCGACTCACAAAACCGAACGACTTTCTTGCGATGGGCTTTGAAGAGACCTTTGAGAAAGAGGCAATCGTGGCCATTGAGTGGCCAGAGAGAATTGCATCCCTCCTCACCTTCCCCCACCTTGAGATCCGACTCTCTCACGCAGAACTTGGGCGAAATCTGGAGATGAAATGGACCTAACCTTTGTAACCTCAGCGCTCGAGCCAGAAACCTGGCCCACCCTGCTCGACGCGAAAGGCGAAGCGCTCCCGGAGATCGCCCTAGCCGGACGATCCAATGTAGGAAAATCGACCTTCCTCAACCTACTCGCCGGCAAGAAAACGATGGCAAAAGTCTCCTCTACTCCCGGCAAAACGCAACGGATCGTTTTTTTTAAGGCAGATGAGCGGCTAACCCTTGTGGATCTCCCCGGCTACGGCTTTGCAAAAGCGCCCACACATCTCCAAGCCGAATGGTCTAAAGCGATCGACACCTACCTCCATGAGCGCACCCCACTCAAACTTCTCGTCCTTCTACTCGACATTCGCCGAAGCCTCGGGCCCGAAGATATAAAAATGTTCACCTGGGCCAAAAGCGCTTCCATAGAAGTTTTGCCCGTATTTACAAAAACAGATATGCTCTCCAGGAATGAGTATGAGCGATGTAAAACAAAAGTACTCAATGAATTAACCCCCTATTTACCCTCTCAAACGATCGACGTATTCAATGTACCCGCTCCTAGACGAATCGTTTGGACAATCCTGACAAAAAAACTCTATGCAACTCTCTGATCAAGTTTTTATCTGCCTCGACTGCGAATCGACAGGCCTAGACCCCGAAACAGACCGCGCTATTGAAGTTGCTGCTACTCTTTTTACATTCAAAGAAGTTTTACAAAAGTACGAAACCCTCCTCGACCCTGAATGCCCGATCCCAAAAGCTTCACAAGAGATTCATAAGATCTCGCAGGAGATGATCGCAGGCAAGCCTAAGATCCGCGAAATCCTACCCCACCTGATCGAAATGATCGCAGGACACATCCTGGTAGGCCACGGCATCGCCTTCGACATCGCCCTGATCGCCAACGAGGCAAAGCGGTTCCAGATCCCCTGCAGAATCCAAAGCCAGCCCTCTATCGACACCCTCCGCCTGGCACGCCTCTATGGCGGGAGCCCCGTCAACTCCCTCGAGAGACTCCGGGAGCACTTCAATATCCAGTCAGAAGGCGCCCACAGAGCTATGAGCGATGTCACTGTCAATATCGAGGTCTTCAAACAACTAACAAAAAACTTCAATACAACCGAACAGATCTTTAAAACTCTTCAAAAGCCGATTAAATTAAAAGCTATGCCCCTCGGCAAACACAAAGGAAGACGCTTTGAAGAAATTCCTGTAGAGTATCTTCTCTGGGCTGAAAAAAAAGACTTTGATCAAGATCTCCTCTACTCGATCCGCTCTGAGCTGCGCAGTCGAAAAAAAGGCAATCATTTTGAGCAGGCCTCCAATCCATTCTCTAATCTATAAAATATTTACATTATAGTTTAATTAAATTTAATTAAATCAAAAGACTTGATTTAACTTAATTATCTTGACCCATCACTTCTGCTTAACTATAATAATTCGTGTTTAAGGAAACTAATACAAGGATGTAAACATGACGCCAGTTACCTCACCTCAAGTTAATAGTTCACAAGTAAACGCAAGCCACGCCACAGGCAATTTAGGCAACAAAACAGTTACTGTGCAAACAGGCACCGAACAGAACGTCGGTCTATGCGCAAAAATCTCTGCCGTATTTGCAAGCATCGGTAATTTCTTCGCGAATCTTTTCACCTGTTTTGGTCTCTTTTCTAGCCAGAATAATGAAACGCTAACAGAGAAAAACCTAGAAGTACTTACCGATCTACCTAAAACTCCTCGACAAGAGAATACTGTTGATGCTCTGACTCTACTAGCCAACTCCAAGATTGAGCCAAAGCCTGCATCAGGAATTGTTGCCGGTCTGGATTTAGCCTCAACTGACACAGCTATTGCAAACGCTACTCAAACAGCCGAACAAGCTGCTGAGAACAGAACTGCTCTTCAAGGTGCCGTTGGTACTTGGAAACAAGAGACAACTGATGCAAACGCTGCTATTGCTGTAGAAAAAAATGACTCTCCGATCAGCACACTAGACGGAGTTGTAATAGGTCGCAACACTACTTCAGATGATGACGATTCTGAAGCTCCTGCAACAGTTGCTAATGAAAAACAACCTATAAGAGCTTTTGAGGCAATTGAAGCCGATGGCAAGCTAGAAGTATTTCCTGTAAAACTGACGTTTCAAGATCCTATTAATAAAGAATCTGCAGTTACTGAACCACAACAGGGTTCTCACAAAGAAACAGCTGTTAAAGCAGCTGCCATTGTAACTACAGGAGTTCTTCTAGCGGGGACAGGTTATCTTGTTTATAATAATCAAGAGACACTAACTAACACACTCTCTGATGGAGTCACCATAGCTAAAGATCTAGCTTCAGCCGGATACAACAGAGCAGGTTCTGCTATTGCCGATGTAGTCACTTATGTAGGCTCTGCTTTTGCCTCTGCAGAAACTACACCTTCTACATTTAATCCAAGTACCATGAGTCGAGCAACTCCCTTCCTAAATGCGATGAGAAAAACATGTCCAGCTCCTGAAACTTTTTCAGAGCCTACAAGCTACATGACAGCCTTATCTGAATTAGCTTCTGCTGGTTCCGCTAAAGTGGTTTATGGAGCTGGCGTTGCAGGCAACGCAACTTTTAACGCAGGTTCTGCTATTGCCAGTGGAGTGAGCCATGCAGCTGGCGCTTCATACAATGCAACTGTTAACGCAGGTTCTGCTATTGCCGATGGAGTGACTCATGCAGCTGGTGCTTCATACAATGCAACTGTTGACGCAGGTTCTGCTATTGCCAGTGGAGCAAACTATGTAGGTGGAGTTGCATACAATGCTACAGCTACTACAGGTTCTGCTGTGATTAACGGAGCGAGTTATGCCGGTGAAGTTGCATCCAATGCAACTATTAGCGCTGGTTCTGCTCTTGCCGACGGAGCTTCTACACTAGCGGGTTCTGCATACGGTGCAACGGCTAACACAGCCTCTGCCATTGCCTCTGGAGCGATTAACACAGCTTCTGCTATTGACAATGCAACGAGCAATGTAGTGTCTCTCACAGCAAAATCTGTATACAACATAACAACAAAGGGCGGTGGCGCTGCAATCAACCACCTATACAATACGTTGTTCGCAAGCACAGCAAGTAGTTTAGTTAAAAACCCTACCCTGGAAGAGATCCTTACCAAAACATGCCAAGCATAATCTATCCGGCATGATATAAATCATTTCTCTATCTAATAGAGATTCAAGACAAAGCCTCCCTTTTTTCAAGGGGGGCTTTTTTTTCGTCTTGCAGCCCATTTCCAGATTTACAAAAAAACATTACTCTTTAAACAAAATTAACTAAAGTTAAAGGCATTCACATTGACGAATCGCATTTAACTAATTATAATAGTTAGTGATCAAGAAAACTAATACAAGGATGTAAACATGACGCCAGTCGCGCCAAGTCAAGTTAATAGTATACAAGGAGCACAAAACGCCACCACAACTACAACAGACAACAGTAAAAAATATACTGTGCTCACACACACTGAACAGAACGTCGGTCTATGTGCAAAAATCTCCGCTGTATTTGCAAGCATCGGTAATTTCTTCGCTAATCTTTTTTCATGCTTTAGCTGCCAGGGCGATGAGCACGTAAAGCCCCTATCTAAAACCGCAGAAGATCTTACTTTTCTACCCAAACAGAGCGATAGGATCGCAGCTCCTGTTGCACCGAAAGAGCCAACTAAAACTCGTCGACAAGCGTATGATGTTAATGCATTAACTACTCAAGACAGCACCCCTATTAAGACAAAGCCTGCAGTGGGAATCATTGATGCCCTGGATTTAGTCTTAACAGAGCCAGGAACGACACTTTTTCTAACGAAAGAGGGAGCTTTGCAATTATTGCAAGAATACAAAGCTCTACATCAGGCTGCTCAGGAAGAAGCTCCTGCAACAGTTGATGCTCAAACCAGAACTGTAAATATTTATCGCATGAAAAACGTCGATGGCAAGCTTGTACCAGTTTCTGAAAAACTGGATCTTACAGCTTCTATTGATAAACCGGTTATCGATGAAACTGCAGTTGCTAAACCGCAGCAAGGTTCTTACAAAAAAACAGCTCTTAAAGTAGCTGGCTATGCATTAAAGGCTGCTGCCGCCGGTTTTGCAATTTATCTCTTAAGAGAATCAAGTCTTGCAAGCAACGTAGAGGCTCACAGAATTGCTAAGAATAGTGATTACGAATCTCAATCTGCTTGCGTTCAATATATAAATGCTACTCAAGCTGTCACTCAAGCCGAAAAGAGTGTTGAAGAGGGGATATCCATGGGGGCACTTTTTACCTCCCTCTCGTCTTTTTCTGGGAACGATGGTACCAATGTTTTAATAAAAGAGACCCGCATGAAAAGGGATCAATTAGACTCAGCTAACAAAGCTGCTGGTCGTGCTGAGTTAGCAAGCGTCCAAGCTGCTGATACAGCTAAGAATGCTAAAGAATTCGCAAAAAACTGGCAAAGCTACATACCCACGACCTCTAGCATGCGAGAAACCTTAAAACCTTACATGCCTGAGAAGGCTATGATGGATACAGCACTACGTGCTCTAAAATAATTAGCCTTCTTTCCTGTAAAAATTTTTCTGGAGAGATTCAGTGCAAAGCCCCCCTTGTTCAAGGGGGGCTTTTTTTTTCGCCCTGCAGCTCTGGCTGCCTTTCTATACTATTTATTTTAATCGTCAAGAGCACCGCAACCAGATTGATTAGCTACCTGTGATTTGCTTATAATAATCCCTTCAAAAAAGCTTAATATAAGGATGTGACCATGTCATTCGTATCAAATAATGTTAGCTGCTTTTCTACAGCTTACATAAAATCTGCCGCGGACACACTGAAGACAAATGTTGAGTCTAACTGGCAAAACCGTAAGGTAAGTACTCAACTTGGCTCTGCAGCATCTGCTGCTGCTATAGTAATCGGAATTGCGCTCTCTGTAACGGGGATTGCAGGAGCTCTTTTAATTGGAGCTGGCGTAATTGTTGGCGGCTATATGAATTTCCGCTCGCCTCTCTCAATGCGAGCCGCAGAAGATCTAACAGAAATTGTCGCTACTGCTGCTCAAACTCCCGCTGAAGACGAAGCAGCTGTAGCGGCTCCTGTCCCACAAGGTTCTTACACGAGAACAGCTCTTGAAGTAGCTGGCTATTCATTAGCGGCTGCGGCGGCTGTTTATCTAGCGCAATCTAGCATTGCAAATCACGAAGAAGCTCATGAGAATGCTCTTAACAAACTGGCTACAGCTGAAGTGACTGTTAATCATTTGGAAAAAACTACTCTTGCAACTACAAAAGGTTTAAATGATTTTTTCACGGCTACGATTGTTACTCTTCAAGCCGGAGATGGCTCTATAAGCACAAAAGACATGCATGCATTCCAGAGAGCAGCCAAAACAACTCCGAGAACTGAAGACTCTGTTAAAGATGCTATTCGTGCAATTGATGATGGCTTCAATGATTTTTTCATTACTACCCAGGCTGCTCTTCAAGCAGGAAATAAAGCAATAAGCGCAGGAGACATGGCTGTACTCAGAGTTAGAACGAGAGGAATTCAACAATCTTGGGATACGAACAAAGCTACTGCCGTTGAAAACTTCCGTGTAGCTGTTGAAGAGTCTGGCAAAGCTGTCGAATATGCAAACAGCTGGGCTAGCTGGATACCTTCAATACCTACTATTAATTCTAGCTTTAATCCAATGACGGTACGTCCAGAAAATCTAGATAATATGACCACCTACGAACAGATTGGTCTTGCAACGAAGCTAGCTGCTGAGAATTCAGTATCTGCGGAAGAAATCCTGAATGCATGGCATGCAGGCTAGAAGAGTTCCCCCTCGTTCAAGGGGGACTTTTTTTTTCGTCTTGCAGCCCTAGCCATTTCACGTTAGAATTCTCTTTTAACTGATTTCCTCAGGAAAAGACAAAGATAACCTTAAAAG
>JAJFMM010000165.1 GCA_021772165.1 Chlamydiota bacterium
TCTCGATAAATACCGATTTTTTTTTGATAGGAACGACTGAGCCGGGCTCCATAAGAGTCTCCAGACAGTCGAAAAGCACCAAAAGTATTGGGGGCGTAGATCATCCCGTGATGGATTGCAATGCGAATGTTGAAATACCAATCAGCTATGTGGTGTAGTCCTTCAGGAAAATTGTTATGTTTTACCACATAATGCTTACGAAAAAGAGAAGCATGCGAAGCAATCCAGATAGGTGAAGAAAGAAAGATCTTTGCGAACTTATCGGGAGTGATCTCAAGAACCCTATTTTCATGTGAGAGCTTTTTTCTTCTGAAAGCGTAGGGCTTTTTATCTTCGAAAAAACTTGGATCAGAGCAGCAAATTCCTGCTTTTGGATACTGATCGAGATAGGTTGTTCCTAGTTCGAAAAAGCCCGGTAGAACCAAATCATCAGCTGAGAGAAATGCCAAATAAGTTCCTTTGGCTTCTGGAATGGCTCGATTTGCAGATAGAAAGGGCCCCTGATTTTTTTCATTTTGGATGCAGCGAATTTGGGGATGCTTTTTTTGATGTTCTTTGATGATCTCAACGCTATTGTCCGTCGATGCGTCATCAATAATAAGCAGTTCTTTAGGAGGTTGTGATTGAGAAAAGATCGCCTTGAAGTATTCAGGCAAAAAATGGGCGTGGTTGAAATTGGGAGTGATAACAGTTAGGTCGGCAAATTGCTGCATATAATAAAGCCATCACAATCGGTAGATTTAGCTAATTTCTGTTTTGGCCTGTCAAGAATTGGGGGCCACTACTTTCCAACTTTTCATGTCGAGATAATGCTTGGAAGAGTTTCCGCAGAAAAAGCGAAAATCGGAGCTATATCGAATTCGATCAGAAGTATTACCTGCTGATTGATGAATGATCCATTTGTTGAGAAGCAATGCATCGCCAGCTTCCATCGTGCAGTGTATTTTTTCATATCCTAAGTCGGGAATTCCGTTTAGCCAAAATTGACGTTTCTCACTAGAGAGTTGCTCTGGTAGGTTGCCTGTGTCCTTTTGGACAATGACTCCGCCACATTGCTCATCAATTTTACAATAAGGAATCCAGAGAACAAAGAAATCCTCTACATGTTTGTTGTAGCTAATATCCTGGTGAGCGGGTGTTGCTGCATAGACATTATTGGGTAAAACAAATCTGGCAGTAGGAGGAAGGTGAAGCCGAACTTCTTTATTTGGGAGAAGTTGACGACAAATCTCTTGGATCAGAGGATCTTTTGGCACTAAATGTAGGATTGGGTTGAGTCGTGACTCGAGAGAAAGATGACCGCTTAACATGTTTCTCAAATCGTGATCGAGCAATTTGAAGTTTGATTCATCAGACAGAAGTTCGGCAATTTTTTCACAAAGATCAGCATGTGAAGAGAACGCAACCGACTGTTGAATACAGTTGAGTGTTTTTTCCTTTTCGGTTTGAAGAAAGGTATGAATTGACGATATAATTTGTGGGTTTATGACCTGTTTAAGAACCTGGTAGCCATTCTTCTGGAAGAAAGATAAATCCATCATAACTTTTAGATCCTCAAGGTTTTATTACATATGCTGCAGGCGCATTATTCCAGGAAAGTTTTTTGATGATGACATCTGGCTTATCTTGAAAAAACTCATCGACTGCCTGTGTCTCACCAGGCCAATCATGAATAGAGTATTCATCAAATAAGATAATTCCCCCCTTTGAAAGCCTTGGCCAGAAAGCTTGCAATGCAGCTTTTGTGGGACGGTAAAGATCGCAATCGAAATGAATGAGAGAAAAACGTACTCCTGGGTTTTCTTCAACAAAGGTCTCTGCAGTTTTCTCTATGTCTCCTCGAACGAGTTTAATTCGCGGCTTCCATGGAACGAAACGATCCTGATTGAAAAGATCGATCGCGGATTCGAGTTCTTCGAAATAATTTGCTGGAGAAAATCCACCAACCTCTTTGCAGGTTTGAGGCGCGTTTTCACCATCTTCTGGGAGAATTTCTGTGAAACCTGTCCAGTTGTCGAATCCAAACACTGTTTTTGTTCTGTCGCCAATGCAGTGAGTTTCAAGGAAATTAGCCCAAGTCAGGAGACCCAATCCTCGAAACACGCCTAGTTCGGCAATGTCTCCGGGGATGTCCAGCGTTCGAAGAAAAAGCTCATGGTGTGCTAAGAACCGCTTGAGAAGTTGTCGTCTAGCAAGAACAGGAAAGTGCTTTACCGCTTCTCCTGGAGAGATTGAAAATTTTGCACAGTGCTGCTCAATTTGCTCTTCGAGATTTTGGTCAGGTCCTGTTTTTTTGAAGCCATCGAATACTGCTGTTTGTGTCATATAGATCTCACTTCATTAAAAAGTTCGAGGATAGGTGTCGTTGAGATTGTAGTATACATAAAAATCTTACATTGAGTTAGCAGAATTTATCTGAGTTAAGGTACGTATCGCAAGGCACATCAAGAGTGTGATAGGCATCAAGATGCAGGGGATGTAGAGAGGCTTTGAACTCCTGCTGAAGCGGTGAGTATTGCATCCATGAAGCAAAAGGAAGTGAAAGCATTGGAAGAAACTCTTTTAATGCTTGCAGCATCTCTTTTTCATCGAGATCGACATAGTCCACCTCTTCAAAGGCAACGGCCCCCATGTCATAGAAGCAAGGTCTTTTTATAAGATCTCTCCAGGAAATATATTTCTTTTCCCTCCTGTCCCATAGATGTTTAGGGAAGTATCGGCATCTGCCGTTGGGCGTGATGCAGGAAATCTCGACGTAGTTCAAACCTAGAACGGGAATATGTGAAATAGCGCAAAAATTTTCAGGACCTGTTTTGCAAAAAATTGCAAACGTGCAATCGGCATAAATTTTGTGATCATTTTCGGGAGTAGCCAAGGGTGATTTGAAGTATTCAACCAGCCCTTTGCGGGGAGTAAGCGAGGGTTGTTCTTCACGGCCCTGGAGGACTACT
>JAJFMM010000166.1 GCA_021772165.1 Chlamydiota bacterium
TCCGATTCTCTAATTATGCGTTTTTTGGCATTATTTGTGGATAATTATTCGCTTTTGATGTATAATTAGTCATAAATAGGAGGAAATATGCTTGATATTATAGAGATAAAAACAAAGTTCAACCATGCCTTTAGCTTCCAACTTGCGATTGGAAATAGCTGTTTTCCAGCAAATTGTTCACTTTCGGAGCTTCGGAGATGCTAAACCCGAATGTAAGCAAGATCTATTTATAGCCTATTTGATTGAGGAATGGGGAATTCTTGAAGATGATTTTGACATGGATGAGTAGGTTCCTTGACTCTACCAGACGAAAAGCTCTATTCTTCTGTCCATGTTGTTTCGCAGGCAAGCACCTCTTCCTTCCGTGGCCTTTGCGACCAGTTGCTGGGAGCGAGACTGGAAACCTATTCTGCTCGATGCCGATTATCTGGCGAAAAAGCAGATTGGGAATCACTGCTTTGACTTCGCTGAAAAGATCGTTGTGATCAATAACGTCGCGTCGAGAGAGGCTGTGATGGCGGCAGCGCAAAAGCGAATCGATGAGGGCATTTTGAGCCGAGCCGTTTTCGCAGAAGAGTCTGTACTCTCTTCCTTTGGGTTGAAGAGAGAAGATTTTCAGCCGGGCGCTGATGCCGATCAGTATGAAGGTGTCAATGCTGACTGGATCTACTACAATGCACTCGCTCCACTCTCTGCGATCCATGCGGCAAAGAGTGACTATCTGCTCTATCTGACAGGCGATGTTAGGCTCGATGAGCCCATTGATTGGATTGGAAGGGCAATTCGACTGATGGAAAAAGATGCTCGTTATAAGGTCGCCAATCCCGTGTGGAATGGCCAGCGCGCGGAAGCAAAGAGAGAATCAATCCGTCGAAAAAGAGGATTTTTTGTGAGCGACAGAGGCTTTTCTGATCAGCTATTTCTGGTGCGCCGCTCCGATTTTCTTCAGTCGATTTATAGAGAAATTCGAGAGGACTCTGCTCACTTTCCGAGGGGAGATGTTTTTGAAAAACGCGTTTTTTCCGCAATGAGAAATCGCGGATGGCTCAGGCTGACCTACGGGGCCGGCTCTTACACACATGAGAATTTTTGATGGGGACATTTACACGAGAGAGTTTAGAGGCGCTGCGCAGCCGCATCGATCTTGTCGAGGTGCTCAATCCTCACGTGAAGCTCCAAAAGGCGGGCGCTGCTTACAAGGCGCTCTGTCCATTTCATGATGAAAAGTCTCCCTCTTTTGTGATCCAGAGGGGAGACAGTCACTACCACTGTTTCGGCTGCGGCGCGCACGGAGATGCGATCGCCTTTTTAATGACCTATCTCAAGATGAGTTTCGTCGAGGCGGTCGAATCTCTCGGTCAGCGCTTCGGTGTGCAGCTCGAAGAGTCGGACCGTTTTTCATCAGAGCCGAAGGGTCCTTCGAAAGCTCTTTTGAAAGACGCTCTCGACAAGGCGGCTCGCTTCTATCACTTCTGTCTACTCCATACGCAAGAGGGGCATAGCGCTCTTACCTATCTCTATGCCAGAGGGATCGATCTCGGTTTCATTCGCCAATTTCAGATCGGCTATGCTCCTCGCATTCCGGGTCTGTTTTTAAGTGCGATGCGCGAGCAGAAAGTTTTAGAGCCGCTCTTGAAAGAAGCGGGTCTCTTCAATGCAAAGGGACGGGAATTTTTCTTCGATCGCATCACCATTCCTATTCTCGATCCGATGGGCTCTGTCATCGGCTTTTCCGCGCGCTCCTACAAGCCTGATACGTTCGGTCCCAAGTATGTCAACACGCCGGAGACTCTGCTCTTCAAAAAATCAAAGGTGCTGTTTGGCCTGAGCTATTCCAGAAAACGCATCGCGCGAGAGAAAAAAGCGCTCATCGTCGAAGGACAGTTCGATGCTCTTCGCCTGATCTATGCGGGATTCGACTGGACGGTGGCCGGACAGGGGACGGCTTTTGGAGAAGATCACGTCAAAGAGCTCGCTCAGCTCGGTGTGCGCCAAGCGGTTCTCGCTCTCGATGGAGACAATGCCGGAAGAGAAGCCGCTGTCAAAATAGGCAATCTGCTGCAAAAAGAGGGGATCGATGTCCGGGTAGCTTCCTTGGAAGAGAAGTGCGATCCAGATCTTCTGCTTAGAGAGCGAGGACCGGAAGAGCTGCGCAAGATCCTCGAGTCGGGATCTGAATATATCCCTTTTCTCATTGCGCATCTCTCTAAGTCGATCAATCCGCAAACGCCCGCCGGTAAAAATGAGCTAGTCCAGACCATTGCAGGGAAAATTCGTCAGTGGGATCATCCTCTAATGATCCATGAGAGTCTGCGGAAATTGGCGCGCTTGACCCAGACGCCTGAATCGATTGTCGGTGCGCCGGAAGAAAATGCTCCGCAGATCTATATCAAAAGAGCCGCAAGCGTCAACAGCGGCATCACGATCGATCCCGATAGAATTTTAGAAGCGGATCTCTTGCGCTGGTTGATTGTCGCCAATCCGCAGGCAAAATTCTTTGCTGAGATTGCACAGCTCAATATCCGGTTGGAGCATTTTCGTCTCAGTGCAGCGCGCAGCATCTACGAAAAAGTGGTATGTGCTGCTTTGGAGGGCAGAGAGTGCGATCTACTCTCTTTAGCGATCGATCTAGAAAACCCTGAGCAGCAGATCTTTCTTGCAGAAATTTTGCAAAAGAGAGTCAATCGAGAAAAAGCTCAAGAGGGGTTCGCCGAAGCGGTGCAGCGCCTCTTGGAGCGCTACTGGATGCAGCTGAGAGAAGATATCAAGCTCAAGATCTATAGCGGCGCCGGCAGTGAAGAAGAGGTGCTCGAGCTCGCCAGACGCTTCGATGAGATCAAACGCGCTCGGCCGCAAGTAGTCTATCCGGAGAAAAAAGAAGATGAAAGAACATCTGATCTTTTATGACGCTGATTGTGACTTTTGTCATAAAGCTGTCTTGCAGATCATCAAAGCAGATGAGGAAATGCTCTTTGCTTTCTCTTCTCTTGAGGGAGAGACGGCAAGTGAGATTCTAGTCGGCCCTAATGCACACTATGCTAAAGAGAATAGTCTGGTTTTAGTCGAGGCTTACGAATCGGATAAAAGACGTTACTGGATTCGCTCCAAAGCGGCTTTTCGTATCTATTGGCTGATGGGAAGTTTGTGGATCGGCTGGCTCTGCTTCTTGCCTGCGTGGATGGTGGACTGGGCTTATCGCTTAGTGGCTAAGCATCGCCATCGTTTGCATTTTGGGTGGGAAAGACCGGAGTTTCAAAATGATCGTTTTCTACCCTGAATACTTCTGCTGGACACGGGTGACTTGGGTCATCACGTAGGGTATTGCTATTTCTAGAGCATAGGCACAGCTCATCGACGCAGCGCCAAACCCGAGTCCAACGCTCCAGTGAGCCATCGACCCGTAGGCCGCGAAATAGGTACTGGGAAGACTGTGAGCCTCAATCCACTTCGGATAACTAGCGAAAATGGCTCCAATCCCTGCAGAGATCACGGCTCGCGCGACGGCGTCCGTTTTCCAGGCAGTTGGGTCGTGAGCATCGAGAGCTTTGCCTAGGGCGGCTAGCTTGGTGATGAACTGCTCTTTGGGACGATCAGGGAAATAGGCTTCTGCAGGTAGGCTCATCGCATCGGCTTGTAGCTGGGCAAACTTTTCTTTTATGAGGTAAAAGTCTTTGGAATCTAGCTTGGGAAGTGCCTGCTCGATCCTATCCTGCCGTAGGTAGATGGTAGCTACTTTCGTGGCAACCTCAGACTGCTCTTCTCTGAGCTGCAGGACAACTCTCGCCTCATCTAGGGCGGCTCGGCTCTCGCTGTCGGTAGAGAGGTCTGAAAGCTTAGAAAAAATTTCTTTTGCACCCTCTATCTCCTCATAATTCATGGGAGTTTGAGTTAAGTAGTGAGTAAAGCTTTGAATATCACTTAATATAGCCATAAAAACCCTTGTAATTGCTTACATAATAATACAAGTTATGTTTTATGGGTAGTTTAAACTAAGCTGTTTAGTAAAGCTTTTTGTTTAGAATTTCAATTAATTGATTTGCAGGGACGCGCTCTTGTTGCATAGAATCGCGGTCGCGTAGGGTGACGGTGTCATCTTCGAGCGTATCGAAGTCAACAGTGATGCAAAACGGAGTGCCTAATTCGTCTTGGCGACGGTAGCGCTTACCGATCGCGCCGGACTCATCATATTCGCAGTTCCAAAGATTTTTGAGAGAGTCGAAGATGCTCTTGGCTTTTTCTGTCAGAGGCTCTTTTTTCATCAAGGGGAAGATGGCGGCCTTGACGGGAGCGATGCGAGGGGAAAAGTGCATTACGGTGCGCATTTCGCCATTTTCGAGCTGCTCTTCTTCATAGGCGTCGCAAAGAAGGGCAAGTAACGTACGCTCAACGCCAAAGGTAGGCTCGAGAACGTGTGGGGTATACTTTTCTTTCGTATCCAGGTCCAGGCATTCGATGGGATAGCCGGAATGTTCAGCATGGCGCTTTAAGTCGAAATCGGTGCGGTAGGCAAGGCCATAAAGCTCGCTGGTGCCAAAAGGAAAATCATAGACTAGATCAACAGTGCGCTTTGAGTAGTGAGAGAGCTTCTCTTTTTCGTGCTCTTTTTCGTGGATGCGGCTTTTTTTCAGTCCGATCAGATCACACCAGTCATGCATGGATGCGAGCCACTGCTTAAACAGCTCTTCCCAATCTTTTTCTCTGATGAAGTACTCGATCTCCATTTGTTCGAATTCGATCACGCGGAAAATGAAGTTCCCCGGAGTGATCTCATTGCGGAACGCTTTGCCGATCTGTCCAATGCCGAAAGGAATTTTCACGCGCATGGTGTCGAGGACGTTCTTGAAGTCGAGAAAAATTGCCTGTGCGGTTTCAGGGCGTAGGTAAGCCGCGTCTCCCTCATGGCCAGTTTTGCTCATGTGTGTGGAGAACATTAAGTTGAAGTTACGTGCGTCGGTGAAGTCTTCTGCTCCGCATTTGGGGCATTTGACTTTCTTCTCGTTCACGAGCGCGGTCATTTTCTCAAGAGCCATGCCATCAGCATCGAGGCCGAGGGCTTCTTCAATGAGATGATCACAGCGGAAGCGCGCTTTGCACGCCTTGCAATCGATGAGAGCGTCGTTGAATCCCTCCATGTGGCCGGAGGCTTGCCAAGTTTTCGGGTGGAGCAGGATGGGTCCATCAAGACCGACCATGTCGCGTCTTTCTTGGATAAAGGTTTTCCACCAGAGATCTTTGATATTTTTTTTGAGCTCTACGCCATAAGGACCGAACGAGTAGGTGTTTGCAAAGCCACCATACAGCTCGGAGCCTGGATAGATAAAACCGCGGCGCTTTGCGAGCGCGACAATCGGTTTGAGAGAGTCTTGTGCAGATGCTTGTTTCATAATTAGAGACATAGTTTAGGCGGTCTCTAAGAAAAATGCAAAGACCTTCCTAGAACTTCTCCCAATTCTTGGAGAGCCGCTTAATCCAAGCGTCGACCGAAATGCGGCCAGGTCCAAAAATAAAGACGGTCAAAGTGGCGATTAGGAAGGGAAAAGGAGCCTCTCTCACTAAAACGGAGGGGTCCTCTATGAAGTGAAAATTACTAAAAACATGGCTATGGGCAAAGCCAATGGCTGAGATCATCGTGAGGATTAGGGGGATCGTAACCAGGCGGCTTGCAAAACCCACCAAGAAACAGAGCCCAAAAATCATTTCGACATAGCCGATGAGTATGGCGTGGAATTCAGGATGAGGGACTCCGAGCGTCTCAAAAAAAATAGTGACTTTGTCTAGATTGAGGAGCTTTCCATATCCGGTGTAGACGAATTGATGGCCCCAAATGATTCTAATTAGCAGAAGGAAAGCGCTTTGGAGGTTTCCTCCGATCCAGATGAACCAGTTGTAGATTTTGGAGCAGAAGTGGATGATTGGGTTAGCGAACATAGAGGCCTACATGTAAACTTTTTTTCACAATGCAGAGGCTGCTTTTTTTAAACAAGGGCTCTAGGTATACTCTTTGGGCATATGGACGAACTATGTGGATTTACATTTGAAGAGTTTGCCCTCTGGATGGAGCGGGCCGGGGAGAAGCGGTTTCGCGCTGCCCAGGTGTTTGATTGGATCTATCGCAAGGGAGCCACTTCCTTTGAGGGTATGGATAATCTAGGCAAAGGGCTTAGGGAGCGCCTTCAGGCCTCTTTGCGCTTTCCTCTGATTAAACTTGTTTCTATTCAGGACTCGAAGGACACCTCAAAATTTCTTTGGGAGTTGTCCGATGGAAAGCTCGTTGAATCGGTGTTGATCCGCTCTTTTGATCGAAGAACCGTCTGTCTCTCCTCTCAGGTTGGCTGTCCGGCACGCTGCGCTTTTTGTGCCTCGGGCAGGCAGGGTCTGATGCGCTCTCTCTCAACCGCCGAAATCGTTGAGCAAGCGCTCCATATCGACCGCTATCTCAAAGAGAAAGGTGAAAGGGTCTGCCATCTCGTCTACATGGGAATGGGAGAGCCTCTAGAAAATTATGATGCAGTCCTCAAGTCGATCAAAATTCTCAACGATGAGAAGACGCTGCATATCTCGCAAAGACGCATGACGGTCTCTACGGTGGGTATCTCTCCGATGATTCGACGCCTGGCCGGCGAAGATCTCTCAGTGAATTTGGTGCTCTCGCTGCACGCTCCCAACCAGCACCTTCGAAAGAAAATCATCCCGTTTGCACGAAAATATCCTCTAGATGAAATTCTCACCTCCATGGATGAGTATGCGACAGAGACGGGGCGAGATATCACGTATGAATATATCTTGATCGCGAAGATCAATGACGCAGAAGAGCATGCAGTCGAGCTCGCCGCTCTTTTAAAAGATCGGCAATGTACGGTCAATCTGATCCCTTATAATCCAGTAGAGGGACTGAGGCTCGAGCGGCCTGAGAAGAATGCCGTCTCTATCTTTCGCGACATCTT
This sequence comes from Chlamydiota bacterium, assembly GCA_021772165.1. Taxonomy (GTDB): domain Bacteria; phylum Chlamydiota; class Chlamydiia; order Chlamydiales; family SM23-39; genus JAKBAE01. The sequence continues at coordinate 6,945 of JAJFMM010000166.1, forward strand.
GCAGGCCAAGGGGATCCGCACGACCTGGCGTTATACAAAAGGTGACGACATTGCGGCGGCATGTGGTCAGCTAGCTCTGCAAACTGCAGAAACGCCCCTAATCGGCGTCGGTACTTAAAATTATAAGTATTAAACTGAGTTGACGAATTTCGCGGCCTGAGGTTAGGCTGTTGAAAAGCCAGAAGTTACGATGAGTCTTCCACTATTTTTTACAGTTCTTCGTATTGTGATCAGTCCTGCCTTCCCCATACTCTATCTTGAGTATGATTGGTTTGGCATCCCGCTGAAAGCACTACCTTACGTACTGCTCTTTTTGCTCTGCGTCTCTGAGTCATCCGATCTCATCGATGGCATCATCGCTCGCAGGCGCAATCAAGTAACAGATCTCGGTAAGGTGCTAGATCCTATGGCCGATAGCGTGACAAAAATTGCCCTGTTTTTAACATTTACCCAGGGATTTTTGTCGCTTCCCTTGATACTTGTTCTGGTCTTTTTCTATCGCGATTTCTTCATCAGCACCTTGCGTACGCTCTGTGCGATGCGAGGCGTAGTCTTAGCTGCCAGGTTCAGCGGTAAGGTGAAAGCCGTCGTTCAAGCCTGCGTCCTATTTCTCATTTTGATTCTCATGATTCCGTATACGCGAGGGAGTCTCTCGCTAGAAACTTTCCGGCAGATCAGTCTGTTTGCCGTCGCTATTTCAGCTTTTTATACTGTGGTTTCTGCGGGAGATTACTTCTATGCAAACCGCATATTCATCAAGAAAGCGCTCTCAGGAACCTGATGCTCAAGCACTTGATTTTAGCTTCTGGAGAGGCGCCTTGGCTTTTTTTGATTGGCTTTTGGTGTAAACCTTTAGGTATTCTTTCGTCGGTTTTTTCCAGCCCGATTCGATCTGCATCGTGCGTCTCAGCATAGAAAGGCAGCTGGCCTTGTCTGTATGCCAGAAATGGAGCGCTCGATCCAGCGCATCTTCCAGAGCTTCAATCGTCGGTTCATGGAAAACAAAACCGTTTCGCTTCTCAATCGGAACTCTTCCATCTTCGCAATCGAAGACCGTGTCCTTCAGTCCTCCCGTAGAGCGCACGATAGGCATTGCGCCGTAGCGCAAACCAATGAGCTGAGTGAGGCCGCATGGCTCGAAAAGAGAGGGGACAAGAATGAAATCAAGCGTCGCGTAAAGCTGATGTGCAAGCGTTTCATTGTACCTGTATTCCAAAAAGACGTGCGGGTGATCTTTGTATTTCTCTTGCAGTTCGTTGAATTGCTGCTGAATCTCAGGAATCGGCGAAGAGCCAAGTAGCGTAAAGGCTCCGCCCCTTTTTAACGTCATCTCAATGGCCGCCTCGAGCAGGTGGATGCCTTTTTGCGGAACCAGTCTCGTAATCGCTCCAACAAGAGGTCTGTTCGTGCTTTGCAACCCAAAGCGCTCCTGAATCATCGCCTTGTTAGCCTCTTTTGCCTCTCTGATTTTTAATAGCGAATCCGTTGGGCTGTAACGGGCTGCTAGGTCGGGGTCTGTAGCGGGATTCCAGATGGTTTCGTCAATGCCGTTGAGAATGCCAAGCACCTTTGTTCTTTTGAATAACTCGCTCAGCCCGCAGCTCATTTCTTGCAGTAGGATCTCCTTCGAATACGTTGGGGAGACAGTATTGACTGCATCTGCATAAAGGATGCCCCCTTTGAGCAGGTTGATCGTATGTGGATGCTGTAGGTCTGGATCCTGCATTTTATTTTGCGTTAAGTAGGAGGTACCATTCATGCCGATCGTATCGAGATCCCACGTCGCGCATTTCCCCTGATATTCCAAGTTATGGAGGGTTAAGAGAACACTTCCTATTTGCAAATTGGAAGAAAAGAGGTCACGGAGCAGGGGCGCGCAAGCAGCTGCATGCCAGTCGTGAAGGTGAAGTACATCGATAGGCCATTGAACCTTGGCAAGATAGTCCATGACGGCCCGCGTAAAATAGAGGAACCTCGTGATGTCGTCAGGGTAGCCGTAAATCTGGCCGCGATTGAAATAATTGTCCTCATGGTGAGCCTCTATGAGATGGAGGCGGCAGTCCTGTGCTTGCGCCGACCATGCTGTATTGTTGATGAGGCGACCTTTTTCTCTCGATTGGAATTCAGGAATTTCAACGGCAAGATCCTGTAGAGAATCGGGATGAATGTGGGAATACTTAGGTAGAATGACATCGACCTGGTGATGCTGCGCTACCAGCTCACGCGAAATGCCTAAAACAACTTCACCAAGCCCGCCCGCTTTCGCAAATGGGGCAAATTCAGCTGCAACTTGTACTATCCTCATAGTTCCTCTCTATAGGACATAATGTGAAGTTTGAAAAGAAAATATTTTAAAGATGTAAAAAATAACTCGGGTTTATTCTGTGACGGGATTTTTTGGGGGACTCATTTTCGCTCTATTTTTTTAATTGTAAGTGAGTGAAAGTCAGGGACTTGGGTATATGTTTGTCATGTTTGCTGTAGGGGATTGCAAAAAATTTCAGGACTAAGATATGATTGACCTCGATTTTTAGATTCTCACTTGGAACAGTGGGGTGTCGCCAAGCGGTAAGGCAGCGGTTTTTGGTATCGCCATGCGGAGGTTCGAATCCTTCCACCCCAATTTTAGCTCTATGGCAGAACGAAATAGTTCATGGGTATTTTTTTCAGGCTCTTCTCACCCATCACTGGCGGGGGGGGTTGCTAGATTCCTTGGGGTAAAACCAGGGGAAATGACCATTGAAAATTTTCCTGATGGTGAAATCGGGGTTCAAATTCTTGAGAATGTGAGGGGCAAGGATGTCTTTTTGCTCCAATCGATTGCACGCCGTCCCAATCACTATCTCATGGAATTGCTGATCATCGTGGACGCTCTCAAGCGCTCTTCGGCCCGCAGCATCTCAGTTCTCCTACCTTACTACGGCTATGCAAGGCAGGATCGTAAGGATAAAGGGCGGACACCAATTACTGCCAAGCTGGTTGCTAACCTCCTTGAAAAAGCTGGAGTGACCCGCGTAGTGACGATGGATCTGCATACAGATCAGATTCAAGGGTTTTTCGACATACCCGTCGATAACCTCTATGCAAGGCCGCTATTTGTGCGGACTATCCGAGAGATGGGCTTGAATGAGCTCGTGATTGTGTCTCCGGATGTAGGAAGTAATAAAATGGCGAGAAAGTACGCCGAAGAATTAAAAGCGGACCTCGCGATTGTCGACAAGAGACGCATCGATGCGAATCGAGTCGAGATCAGCCCGCTGATTGGCGCTGTAAAAGGAAAAAACGCCATCATCGTCGATGATATCTGTTCGACGGGAGGCACCTTGGCCGCAGCAGCGCAAGTTTGCAAAAATGAGGGAGCGAAAAGCGTGCATGCTTTTATATCGCACGGCTTTTCAGCAGGAAAAGCTCTGGAGGGAGGAGCACTCGACGGTGTCTATTTTACAGACACGATTCCTCCAGAAGAAGTAGCAGCCCGGAGCCAGGTAAAGACCGTCTCTGTAGCTGACCTCTTCGGACAAGTAGTACAAAGATTATTGGCGGCAGAGTCGATCTCGTCGCTCTTTAAGAGTTAAAACGAAAGGAATATTAAATATGAAACTAGCACTTAAGAAGCGCACAGGAACAGCGAAGAGCGAAGTCAAGACGATGCGTCGCGAAGGAAATATCCCAGCAATTATTTATGGATCTGATCAGCAATCTGAGAAAATTGTTGTAACCGGCGATGAATTCCACGCAGGCCTACGAAATCTTAAGCTGAAAGAAAAGCACCTCGCTACGACTATTTTTGAATTGGAACTCGATGGAACGACAAGAAAAGCGATTGTTAAAGATATTCAGTATCATCCAGCGACCTATGCGGTTTTACATTTAGACTTCATTCTTTTGTCAGATGCTAAACCAGTTACTATCAACGTACCAATCCACGTTGTAGGTGCATCTGAGTGTCCTGGTATCAAGCTAGGTGGAACACTTCGCCAAGTAATCAGAAGCATGAAAATCTCTTGCCTTCCAGCGGATATTCCAGAGGAATTTAAGGTTGATATTCGCGAACTTGGAATGTCTCAGTCGAAGCGACTCTCAGAGATCACGATTCCAGCTAGCATTCGTCCGTTAGCCATCATGAGCGAAGTAGCTCTTGTGATCGCAAAAGGCAAAGGCGCAACTTAAGGAATAATTATGGCTTTTCTCATTGCCGGACTCGGAAACCCAGGTAAAGCCTATGAGAAAACCCGCCATAATATTGGATTCAGGGCTGTCGATGAGATTGCTCGCAGAAATAATCTGATCCTCCGAAAAAAAATGCTCATCAAAGGTCGTACGGCCCAAGGGATCATTAGAGAGGAAAAGGTCTATCTGCTCGAGCCTGAGACATACATGAATCTAAGCGGCCATCTGGTCGTGAAGATGATGAAGAAGCATGGCGTGGCTCTCGAAAGGCTGCTCGTGATTGTCGACGATGTCGCCATACCCTTCGGTCAGATTAGACTGAAGAGTCATAGTGGCACCGGTGGTCATAACGGGCTAAAAAGCGTCGAAGAGTCATTAGGAACGAACGCCTATGTGCGGCTCCGTATCGGAGTCGGAGACAAGAAAGAAGGTGACTTGGCGAGCCATGTGCTCGCTCCATTCACCCCGAATGAAGAAAAGCTCATTCCAGAGATTCTGGAAAGGGCGGCCAACGTGGCCGAAGTATGGTTGACTGAAGGAATAACAAGTGCGATGAACCACGCGAATCAAACCAGTTCGTGAGGAAAAGTCCGGATAAAATAATCCCGGGGTTTTCTAAGGGTCATCCCAACCAGTAAAAAGGAAACATGAAAAAAGATCGTCTAGCCCTTTACGAAGGGATGTATATCTTGAGCGCAACGCTCAGTGACGATTCTCGCAAAAAAGCCTTTGATAAGATCCTCGATGGGATCACAGAAAAGGGCGGGAAAATCGAAAAAATCCACGAGCAAGGCCGCAAAAAGCTCTGCTACGAAATTGCAAAAAAGAGAGAAGGCTACTACTACGTCGTCTACTTTAATGCGCCTACCTGTTCCATCACTGAACTTTGGAAAGAATACCATCTCCATGAAGACCTTATTCGCTTCATGACTCTACGCGCCGAGACAGTTCTCGAGACGCTTGAATTCACACCATTGAAACAAGCGCAGTAGGAGGATCCATGAGACAAAATAGCGATCGCCGTGGTGGCGGAGATTCTGTTTTTGCTAAAAAGCGCAAAAGCTGCCCTTTTACAGCAAGCAAAACTGATTCGATTGACTACAAAGATATCGAGACTCTTAGACAGTTCATCACTGAACGTGGCAAGATTCTTCCTAGACGCATTACAGGCGTTTCTCATTACTATCAAAACATGCTCAAGCAAGCGATCAAGAGAGCTCGTCACATGGCTCTGATCCCGTTTGTAGCAGACGAATAAGGGGAGAATCATTCATGAAACAGCAATTACTTCTCCTTGAAGATGTCGACTCTCTAGGTAAAAAGGGAGAGCTTGTTACAGCGAAGCCAGGATACATGAGAAATTTCCTCTTGCCGAAGCGTTTAGCAGTTGTTGCGAGTGTGAATACACTGCGCAAACAGCAAAAGCTCCAAGAAGAGCGTGCACAGCAAGCGATTATCGATAGGAAAGAATCTGAAGAGTTAGTTGCTCAGGTTCAGTCGGTCATCATCGAAACGAAAGCCAAAGTGGACCAAGAAGGACACATGTATGGTTCCGTTTCTGCAAGTGACATTGCTCAACTTTTCCAAGAGCGTGGTCTTCCTGTCGAGCGTAAGCACATCCTAATGACTCGTCCAATCAAAGAAACAGGTACACATGAGATTTCTCTCAAACTCAAAGAGGGAATCGAGACGACCTGCCAATTGACGATTCATCCGGAAGGCGGACCTGCGTTAAGAAAGAACATCGAAGCGGCAGCTGCAGCAGAAGCAGCGGCGGCGGCAGAGGCAGCAGCGCTAGCTGAGGCAGCCACACCTTCTGAAGAAGAAGCTACGGCTGAGGAAGCAGCTCCTGAGACAGAAGAAACCTAATTTGGTTTTAAGGGACTCTTGTTTTTCAAGAGTCCCAATTTCTATGAAATTTTTTTCCCCAGCTAAACTCAATCTTTTCTTTCGAGTCCTCAACAAGAGAAGTGATGGCTATCATGAGATCGCCTCGCTCTATCAAGCAATCGATTGCGGCGATGATCTGATTTTCAAGTCTCACCATGAGGACCTACTTACCTGTTCCGATCCAGATCTGCCTTGCGACCTGAATAATCTCGTTCTCAGGGCACTATGCCTCTTTCGCCAATCCTTCTCATGCCCGAGCGTTCATATCCATCTTGAGAAGAGAATTCCTCAGCAAGCGGGTCTTGGCGGTGGTAGCTCCAACGCAGCAACTACGCTCTACGCTCTCAATCAGTTCGCCGGCAGCCCTGCTACAGATGCTCAGCTCATTTCTCTCGCCTCGCAAATCGGCTCCGACGTTCCCTTCTTCTTCTCTTCGGGAACGGCTTACTGCACCGGTCGAGGAGAGATTATGAAACCGGCCTCGATCAACCCCATCTCCGGTTGGTTGGCAAAACCGGCCTTTGGTCTATCAACCCCCTCTGTCTATCGCGAAACGCGTGTAGATGAGCTAAAAGAAATAGATCCGATGAGTTGTCTTGCCAGTTTTCAAACAACAAACCCCCTCTATAGAAACGATCTAGAGCTTGCAGCTATGCGGATCGAGCCTCGGCTGCTAACCTTTAAAGAGCTCTTGAGCTCCTCCGGGTTTCACACTGTCTCGATGACCGGTAGCGGTAGCGCCTTTTTCTGTCTGGGACAACCAGACATTCCTATTCGTTGTTTGATTCCGTTTCGATCTTGTTTGCGAAATGATTCTTCTTGGTATTCTTCTTTTTTATAGCGCTAATCAAGCCTTTTTGATTAGACTCTCGATTTAGTTTAATATTAGGTTTGATATGTATTGTTCTGTTGAAGATACCCTTGAATATGCGATTCTAGATGAGATTTTTGTAAAATATGAGTCAGATAAATCTTCTCATCATCATGATTACTCAAAGATCTATTCTAGATTCTTTAGTCCTATTAAAAAAAATAAACTCAAATTCCTAGAAATAGGTATTAGCACAGGATCGAGTGTGAAGGCTTGGGAAGAGTATTTTCCGAATGCGGAGCTTCACTTCATCGATCTAAAAAAAGTTGAAAATACTTCAGATCGTTCTCAATTCTATTTTTTGGATCAAGGAAACCCTGATTTGTTGGGTGCTTTTGCTGAGATTGCAGGCGACGATTTCGATATCATCATCG
>JAJFMM010000167.1 GCA_021772165.1 Chlamydiota bacterium
GTTGGCCAATCCTGAGTGGCTTTATGGCTCCGGCCCGTTTATTTTTGCTGCGATCGCGGCTCTGGTCAACTTTCTTCTGGTGGCCTTTTTCTATGTTGAGGTGTGGAAGCGCAAGAGTGGATCGGTTACTCTCTTTAGCACTTTTAAGGATCTGCGTCTGGTCTTCAAACGCAAGCTGCTCAGAATTTTGCTGACGACGTATCTTCTTTTTTCTCTCGGTTGGGGGTTTTTCCTGATCTTTTCTCCGACGTTTCTCGTGCAGAGATTTGGGTTGGGTCCGAGTATGATTGGCGATATTTTTGCCTATATGGCTCTGATCTGGGTCTTCTCTTCGATGTTTTTGAACAAAGAGCTGACGGGGAAGTTCTCTCTGCGCTCGCTGATTTTAGTGGGATTGGTGTTTACGTCGATTGGGGTAGCGCTATTTGTATGCCCTGATACGCTTTGGCCTTACTGGTTCATAATCCCTGTTGTCCTACTTGGAGCTGCGCTCTCTTGGGTCAACATCAACACGGAGCTGTCGCTCAGTGCCTCTGATGATATGCAGGGGAGGGTACTGGGTTCGGGTAGCTCGATGTGGTCGATCGGCCAGATTATTGCGCCTCTTGCAGCAGGTCCGTTAGCTGGCTGGAACATCTATTCGCCACTTCTTGTGGGCTCAGGGCTCATTGCGATCTGCTTTTTCTATTTTGCAGGCAACTGTCGAAAACTCAAAGATTGACGCTGCAGAATCCATTGTCGTAGATGGGGCCGGTTTTGCCGATCGGTAGCTGGTTTTCAAAGAAGCGGGTGAGGATCGAGAGGCCTTGCTCCGCTGTCTGGATGCAGTAAAAGCAGTTGCTGACCCACTCCGAGCCTTTAATGGTCCCTGTTTCTCGGTTGAGCTGGAAGCGCGAGCTGATTTTACGTCGCCAGTACTCTTCCTCGCCAAAGAGTAGGATCGGATTGATCTCTGCTGAGCCCGTTTTTCGTCTGACTTCTTCAAGGGTGTATTCAAAGTCCATGCCGATGCCGCCGGGTAGGAAGATCGGAAAGTCGAGGTAGAACTCTGCTTGTCTCTCTACCAGTCGATCGAGGCGGTAGGTCATTTTCGCTTCGATATCGGGATTTTGTTTCTGCTCGTTGACGATGCTCTGATCTTTCTGTCTAAAATCGACGATGTTGGCGCAAGAGAGGATGCCGAGGTTTTTGGCGACGCGGTTTCCAACAGCCATCGCTCCGGGGCCGCCTCCTGTGAGCAGCGCTAGTGGTGTATCTTTGCTCAGGAGTGGATGTTGTACCTCAGAGCGGAGCTTGAGTATGCCTTGGAGTAGCGTAGTGAGCTCTTTTTCAAACACGCCTTCTTGTAAATTTGAGCCGTAGACGCCGAAGATGGTGGCTTTGCGAAACGTCTCTACTAGGGGAAGCGGTACGAAGAGTCCTGCCTCTTTTTCAGGTTTGAGCACGTATTGTAAAATCTGTCCTGAGACGTCGTCGACCCAGTAGGTCGGGATGCCAAATTTTGCGAGGTCGAGCAGCATGGCGCGATCTTCGTGCGAGAAGTAGCCGTCATGTGAGAGGGAGGGGAATTGGAAGTAGAGTCTCTTTAAGCAGCGCTGGATCTCGTCGTTGAGGAGCATGCGTTTGAGCAGCGGTGTGGGAAAGTGGCGGCAGAGCAGGATGCCTTGTGAGGTGATGAGTCCGTTTTCAATCGCTTTGAGAAAGGGATAGGCGGGCTGGTGCGCTAGATATTTTTCGACGATCTGCGCTTGTCTGGAGGGGTGGGCGAGCCCGGGGAATTCATATTTGAATGGGTCTCGAGTAATCCAGTCTTTGGCTGTCAGCGCCTGCATTTGCGTGCCTTTCACGACGAAGATAGACGCTAGATGTTTCGGATCGGGTGCGGTTTTGAAGGCGTTGAAAAGGCTGGTGGAGTCTTCGAGGCATGCTTGGAGCTGGTCGCGGTCGGAGAAAAAGACGTGTTCGCGATGCGGCTCGAGGGTGTAGAACTCGAGGGGCATGTCGTCGATAGATTGGTTGGTTTTGCCGTAGAGCTCGTAGATGTCTCCGGATGCAGCTGTGTCGGGTTGTAGGACGGACGCCGTTGTATGGGTGTAGCCTTGCGGTAGAAGGCGGTCGACCACGCGTGCGTAAACGGTGCGGATGTGCAGCGGTGCTGTGCGAACGAGGAGTATCTCATCTTCTCTTGCGATACGCGGTGCGCCTTCCATCCAGAGATGATCCAGGTGGAGGAGTTGGCGCAGCTGGGAGAAATTTTTCTTCAGCGCTTTTGCGAGTGTGGGAAGAAATCCATAGACTGAGGTGTCGTAGGCAATCGTGCCGCTCTGAAGCGAGAGGAAGGCGACGGTGCGCCCTTCGTTTTTCTCTAAGATGAGATCGCCGCTGCCCTCTAATCCGCCGAGCGAGAGGAGGGGACGGCCTTTGCGGTCGGATCTTCCAAACATGCGCATCAGATAGTCGGGATCGCGCACGCGGCGACGGTCGTCTGCGGCAAAGAGTTTTCCTATGTAGGCGCCTACTTCGAGTAGATCGAGAATCACGGCGCTGAAATCGCTGATCGCGTGGAGCTCTACTTTGATGTAGGCGCGGTTCTCTTTTCTCTCAAAGGTGTATTCGCGTCCGATGCCGTTGAGTCCTAGCTGCGCAAGCGTGCTTTTTACGTTGAAAAACACGAGATGTGGATCGATGCCATAGCCAACAAAAAAGGGGGAGATCTCGTCGATCTGTACGAGAGCTAGTTTGCGTCTCTTGTCGATGGAGTGGATCTCTTTGATGAAGCCGTCGGGCGTCACGAGATCATAATGTTGGGGGGTG
>JAJFMM010000168.1 GCA_021772165.1 Chlamydiota bacterium
CAGCTCCAGAAATTCATCGAGTCCATACTTAGAACCTTCGCGACCTAAGCCAGACTGTTTAACACCTCCGAACGGAGCGACCTCATTAGAAAAAATAGCACTGTTGACGCTCACGATACCTGCTTCCAGTTGTTCGGCTACGCGCCAGATACGATCTGAATTTTGCGTATAAAGATACGAGGCAAGACCATACTCGGAATTGTTGGCCATCTCGACTGCCTCCGCTTCTGTATGAAAACGAATCAAAGGCGCCACAGGACCAAAAGTCTCTTCTTGTCCAATGCGCATTGCTGGCTTTACATGAGCTAAAACCGTCGGTTCGTAGAACGTCTGTCCAAGGGCGTGGCGCTTTCCTCCACAAAGAAGTTCTGCTCCCTTCGAAAGAGCTTCTTCGAGCTGTCCTTCGATTTTTTCAACAGCTGCCATGTTGATGAGCGGGCCTATCTGCGCATCAGATTCAAACCCATCACTCACTTTCAATTTCTTCACTTCGTCAACAAGAGCTTGGGCAAATTGATCATAAATCTGATCTTCTACAAAAATCCGATCTGCACACACGCAGGTTTGTCCGGAGTTACGGAATTTAGAAGCGAGGAGTCCCTGAATAGCAAAAGGAATGTCAGTATCGGCAAAAACAAGAAAGGGAGCGCTACCACCGAGCTCTAGCGACATCTTCTTCACGCCTTCTGCGCATTGTTGCATGAGCAGTTTTCCCACTCGCGTCGAGCCGGTAAACGTCATCTTTCGAACGAGGGGATTGCGAGACAGTTCCTGTCCAATCGGAGCTGGATCGCCTGTAATGACATTGAACACACCGGGAGGAATGCCCGCGCGCTCCGCAAGCACAGCTAGTGCCAATGCGGAAAAAGGCGTGGCCTCTGCCGGCTTGATGACAATCGTACATCCAGCAGCCAATGCAGGTGCGCATTTCCTCGTGATCATAGCGTGAGGAAAATTCCAAGGAGTAATGGCACCGACTACGCCAATCGGCTGTTTGATTACGAAAAGGCGCTGTCCAGAAACAACAGGAGGAATGATATCGCCATACGCTCGCTTGGCCTCTTCGACATACCACTCGATAAACTGAGAGCCATAGAGAATTTCACCCAAAGCCTCTGCTAGAGGCTTGCCCTGCTCGCAGGTTAAAATAGTTGCCAGATCATCGATATGCTCATTGATTAGATCAAACCATCTGCGGAGAATTTGACCGCGCTCTTTCGCCGTTTTAGCGCTCCATTGAGGAAACGCTGAAGATGCGGCTTCTACAGCAGCGCGCGTTTCTTCTGCGCCCAGGTTAGGTACGCTTCCAAGAGGCACTCCAAGACTTGGATTCATGACCTGAATCGTTGAGCTGGCAGAAAGCCAACTTCCGTTGATGTAGCATTTCTGTTGGAAAAGCTTCGATTCTTTCAATTTGGGTGGCAAATTCAGACCGGGGTTTTTACTCCCGACTCTAGTGCCTTACAAATTTCTTGAAAAGGGCGCGACCAGAGACCCAGATTTTTGAGAGAGGCTACAAAGCTGTCAAACTCCTCCTGAAACAGAGCTACGGCTTTTTCGACTCCGAGAATCCCGGCAAGATTAGCTCCACCCGCCTCCTTGCCATCCTGAAGAACATCCTGCAGATCATCTGCGATCTGAAAGGCGACACCGAGATGCATGGCACATTGACGCACCTCGCTCAAGCGCTCTTGACTGCCTCCGCCGAAAAGCCATCCAAGGAGAAATGAGATTTCAAAAAGAGTCGCGGTTTTTCTCTCGATCATCAAGCGAATCGCCTCATAGCTGTTCTCTGTCATAAACAGATCGAGATACTGGCCGTGTGTAGCGCCCTGAAGCCCCGCACAGCGCGTTACAGCCTCAAGACAGGCGATTGCACCGGCATCGATGCTGGCTGCGTTCTGGGGCTCTTTCTGCTTTAAAATACGGGCTGTTTCATAAATGCCGCCATAGCCTGCTGCGATTAAAGTATAGCTTGCAAGAATCGCAACGCTCTCTTCGAACACTTTGTGCAGGGAGGGCTTGCTGCGTCTCATGTCATCGTTGTCCATGCAGGGAAGATCGTCGGCAATGAGCGATGCTGCGTGAAAATATTCTACGCTGAGAGCGGCGCTCATGATGTCGCGCTGTTTTGGCAGTGATTCAGCGATGAGCAGAACAAGAATGGGGCGAAGTCGCTTACCGCCGTTCAGGCAAGAGTAAGAACAGGCGTCGCGCAGACGGCTCGGCTCGCCAAGACGATCGATGGCAAGGGCTAGTTCGTGATCGACTTTAGTGCGATAGACGTCAAGATGCGGCAACATAAATTTCCTCAATGATTCAAAATTGCAGTCGTCTCTATTTCGTACTCATGAGACTTTCCTTTTACGCGGGAATTGGCGGGAATGAATCCGTGTAAATTTAGCAGGGGATAAGATACAGAGTGAGGCCCGATGAGGGTCCCTGGATTGATTACGACATTACAGCCGATCTGGCAACCGTCGCCGAGAATACAGCCAAATTTCTTCAAGCCTGTCATCACTTTTTGATCTTCAAAATAAACAGAAATTTCGCGTCGATCCAGGCGTAAATTGGCACATTTGACGCCGGCTCCTAAATTGACACCGTGACCCAGAATCGAATCGCCTACGTAATTGAGATGAGCTGCTTGTGCACCGTCGAGAAGAATGGAGTGCTTGATCTCCGTAGAGTGTCCGACAACACAGTGATCTCCACAAAGAACGCCGCCTCGCAAAAAGGCTCCGTGTCGAATATGACAGTTTTTTCCGATAATGCAGGGCCCTTCGATCAAGACACCCGGCTCCAAAATCGTTCCTTCACCAATCGAGACACTCTCTGGATTTTTCACACAAACGCCTGCAGGAATATCAATATTTATCTTGAAAGAGGAGCGTGAGAGTAAATATTTTTCTAAACGCTGGAGAGCGCTCCACGCACTCTCGTCTTCGCTCCAGAGCTCGCGGTGGCAAACCTGTTCCAATGAAAAAAAAAGCTTGGCTGTTAACAGAGACATGCAAACGAGTATACTCTCTCAAAGAAGTGCAGTCGAACGATTTTTTAGAGCAACTTCCTCTAGAGCAGAAAAGAGAAAAAGAAATCTTATATATATATCTTCTTCTTCTGTACGTGTGGAAATGTTGATAATGGAAGGAATTGCATAGAGAAAACGGGTTGTCGATAACTCAAAAAGTTGTGAACAAAATAGGGAGTTTTCGACATTTGAACCAAAAATTTTAACCTCATCAACAAGGTTTCGACAGGTTATGAAAGAGTTTCCCACATGTAAACATTTTTCCAAATGCAGTGGATGCAGTCATTCACTGAACGATACCGCTCCTTCCATTTGGAAACGTATAGAAAATTTTATGCAGCGCCCCATTCCGCTGATTTCGGAAAACTCTCCTGGCTGGCGTCTGAGGGCAAAACTTGCGATTCGCAAATCCAAAGATGGCACACCTGCTTTGGGGCTTTTTGAAAGAGGTACACACACACTCGCTGCCATTCCTCATTGCCAAGCGCATCATCCGGCAATCAATCGTGCAGCTACACTTCTTGCAGAAGAGATGCGACATTTGCAAATTGATCCTTACGATGAAAAAAAACAAACGGGCAGTTTGCGCTACGCTCAATTTTTTGTTTGTCGCGAAACGATGCGCGTACAACTCACGATCATTACGCGAGAAAAAAAAGATGCAAAAAGGCTCTCAGAGCGGCTCTGGGAGGCAGATTCTTCTTTGTGGCACTCCATCTGGATCAATGTACAAACTTCCAGAGGAAATAATATATTAGGACCAGAGTGGCATCACTGCTACGGAGAACTTTTTTTGCATCAACGTATCGGTCGTGTGCAAATTGCCTTTCATCCCGCCTCATTTTCACAAGCGCATCTCTCGTTATTTGATCAACTTCTAAAGCGAGTAGAAACTTGGGTAAAGCCTGGATCCAAGCTTCTTGAGATCTATGCAGGAGCAGGCGCAATTTCTCTGCACCTCGCACCGCATCTAGCGTTTGCTACATTGATAGAAGAAAATCCCTATTCCTATATTTCCTATCAAAATAGCAGCCCCAACTCCGCCTTCAAATACGTGCAGGGCGATGCGAAAGAAGCGATCGCTTATTTACAAGATGCAGATCTAATTCTACTGGATCCTCCGCGCAAGGGCGTCGATCGCGAACTTCTGTCAGCGATCAAAGAGGTGGAGGAGAAAAAACTAATTTACATCAGCTGTAACTTCGACAGTTTTGAGCGTGATGCAAAAGAGCTGATGGATGGTGGATGGATTTTGGAAGATGCTGTTGGCTATTGGTTATTTCCAGGAGCCAATCACATAGAATTGGCTACAAGCTGGAAAAAAGAATCTGGATGAGAGGATTCGAACCTCCGACCTCTTGCACCCCATGCAAGCGCG
>JAJFMM010000169.1 GCA_021772165.1 Chlamydiota bacterium
CACCTTCTTCTGTTTCAATGATTTCAAGAGAGCATCTCTTTGGCTCTCAGGATGATGACTTTCCTCATCATCTGGTAGTTAAGATTTTTGCTTCACTATCTGATACGCACTCTTTGGGAAAATCGATGCGTAATTTAAACGATACTTGCAGAAATTTTCATGAGATTTCCCAACAAAATACGAATGAGATCATTTCTGAGTTTCTTTGTAGAAATGAAGCAATAACATTGAGCTATAAAGAGTTAGTTGTTCTCAAAGATGCCTTGAGGTGTGTTGATTGGATGGATCCGAATCTAGGTCAGCTCTTAAGAAACTTAAGCTCTTTAGATCTATCAGACTCCGAAATCGATGACCTGCAGCTCTTTCAAATCCTCACTCATTGTAGGAATTTAGGTGATCTCTCCTTAAGAAATTGCGATAAGCTAACTAAGCTCAATCTCTCACAGCAGACAGCCCTCGAAAGAGTGGATTTAGCCGGATGCGAGGGGCTGACTGAGATCAACATGGATTTTTGCTCGAGTCTAAGAGAGCTCGATCTCTCCGGTCTGGTTCAGATGAAGCAGCTCTCTTTGGGAGGGTGCGAGTGTCTTGAAAAGCTCAATCTCTCTAACCTGATTCATCTCGAATGGCTCGATCTCATCGGCTGCTTTTCTCTCAAAGAGCTGGATCCCTCAGATCTACTCAGCCTCCGCAGGGGGCGATTGAGCTTCTGTTGGAGCCTTTCTAAACTGGATTTATCGCACCTGAGAGTTCTCGAAGAGATCATTTTAATCGAGTGTGTAAACTTAAGAGAGCTCAATCTCTCTACCCTGACAAATCTCCGACAGATCCATTTAAATGGATGCAGCAGTCTGCGAGAATTGGATATGGGCTTTTGCTGGACTCTTTCTAAGCTGGATCTGAAAACGCTCGTACATCTTAAGAGACTCTGTATGATAGGTTGCTTTGACCTTCAAGAGATCGATTTTTCAGATCAAGGAGAGCTCGAGGAGCTCGATCTAAGAGCGTGCAAGAATCTACATAGAATGGATCTCTCTTATCTAAAACAGCTCAAGAAGCTCGAACTGAGCCAGTGCGAGCAGATTACAACCCTCAATCTTTCTAAGCTAAAAGAGCTGGAGCATCTCTTTTTGTTAGACTGTACAGCTCTTGGTTTTCTCAATCTCACGCCTGTAAAAAAACTCCTATTTTTGGATCTGAGTTATTGTACAAGCCTTGAAACGCTGTACTATTTGAGCCTCGAGGATCTCTGGTCGCTCAATCTCAGAGGATGCTCCAGTCTGAAGGAGCTCGATTTCTCAGGGCTGGCTAATCTGCGGACACTTATTTTGAACGGGTGTTCCAGTCTTATGAATCTCGATCTCTCTCATCAGAAATACCTCCAATGGTTTGAACGATGAAGGTAATTGCTCTCCAAACGAATCCGTGGATCGCAATGCCTGAGGTCCTCCAGAAGAAAGCTCTTTCTTCCATTCCCACTTCATTGCAGCACTCTCAAGCAGAGCTTAGGAATGCTAAGTTAACTTGCAGGAGCTTTAATGCAACGCTAGAGACGAGCTGTGATCTGTTTTTAAACATCATAGGCTGGTGCAAGGTATCTGCTGTCACCATTGAAGAGTTGCTGCTTTTAAAAGATATATTGGGATGTGCTTCTTTTGCAGATGCGCGTCTCGCCAATGTCTTGCAAGACATTCGGCACCTGAACTGTTCCGGGTCTACCTTGGATCAAAATTCCCTGCAGCAGATCCTCAATCAGTGCAAGAATTTAGAAATTCTTGAAATGGATAGTTGTGACAATCTGATTGGGCTCGATCTATCGGAAATGTCTCAACTTCGCGTACTCGATTTAAACATGTGTTTGAATCTAAAGGATATCGACCTCCCGTCTCCGAGCCATCTCGAAGTGCTCGATTTAAGTTTCTCTGAATTGATGTGGGTCGATCTCTCAGCCCAAGAAAACCTCAAAAACCTCAATCTCTCCAATTGTACAAAACTGTTTCTGCTCAATCTCTCAAATCAGAGAGAGCTTGAGATCCTCGATCTTGACGGCTGTTCAGCTCTCTTTAGACTCGATCTCTCGAATCTGACCCAACTCAAAGTGATCGATCTCAATGGCTGCACAGGTTTTATAACTCTCGATTTTTCGAGCCAAACCCTTCTTGAGAAACTCGATCTGGGTCACTGCATCAGGCTCAGAAATCCCAAGCTCGAAAATCTCTGCTCTCTTGTGGAACTCAAACTGCATAATTGCGATAGACTAAGAGAGCTCAATCTCTCGAATCTCGGAGCTCTCAAAGATCTAATAATAAGCTATTGCAGCACTCTTGATTATCTCCAGTTCCCTGTTCCAAGTGTTCTTGAGAAGATCGATATGAGAGGATGTTCTGCTCTTTCCCAGATCGATCTCTCCCTTCAAGGCCAGCTCCAAAGCGTCGACGTTCGCTGGAGCGATGCCCTTGAAGATTTCTGATTGATCTGTTACGATTGTTTACTAAATCTTTATAGGAGGGGGTTGTGATTGCAACGATATCTTCTGAGCAAGGAAGGCCAACTTTTCCGATTGAGACCGTTCCTGGTGAGACAATTTGTCAGATTCTTGCCTCCAACCCCACTTTTTCAAAATCCGATGGTTTGCGAAACTCTGTGGAAAATACAGCACTGACCTGCCGTAGATTTCATCTGATAACGAAGAATGAGAATAATAATAAGCAGATCCTTTTACACTTCATGTCTGAGAGAGAGGGGAAGGAATTATCACTTCGCGACCTAGAAACAATCAGGAGAATTTTAAAGTGTTCAAGCTTTGAGGACCCTTTTTTCATTCAGGTTTTAAATCATGTTAGAAGTTTGGATTTTTCAAACAGTGACATAGATAATGAGCAGCTAAGAAGCTTACTGAGCTATTGCAAAAGTTTGGAAGCGCTGAATCTTAGCAATTGCAACAATCTGACGGAATGCGATTTACCAGAGCAGGTAAAACTCAAGGAACTTGAGTTGGATGGATGCCATGGATTTATAGAGCTGGATCTTTCGAAGCAGAGCGAACTTGTAAATCTAAGTCTCATCGGGTGTAGTAGAATAAGAACCCTAAATCTTTCAAATCAGAAAAAGCTCAAAGTCCTCAATCTGTCCGAGTGTAAAAAACTAACAGAGCTTCAAATCTGTAATCTGAAAGAGTGTGAAGACCTCGTCCTAGCTGAGTGTGAAAATCTAAAGACTCTGAGTCTTTCGGATCTTGAAAAACTAATAAACCTCAATCTGAGGGGATGCAAGAATCTAGATGCTCTGTATGTGGAGAGATGTAAAAGTCTTGCAGAACTAGATCTCGTAGATCAGAGCCTTCTTGAGGAGCTTTATTTAGACTCGTGTGTATCTCTTCTCTCTCTCGATGTTTCACGATCTTTAGCCCTTCAGGATCTCTCTTTGGCTATGTGTAGTGCTCTTAAGGAGCTTCACCTCTGTAACCGGGAAAACTTTCAAGAACTCAGTATCATTGGGTGCAAACTTCTTACACCTCCTGATTTTTCTGCATTGACCCATCTCCGGTTGCTCCATTTGGTAGGGCTTGCAACGCTGGACTCTATAGATCTCTCAAAGCTAAAAGATCTTCAGTATCTTAGTATGTACGATTGTCCTGCTTTTAAGTTTCTTTGTCTTGCAAACCAACAGAATCTCAAGACTCTTGATCTGCATAATTGCCCAGAGCTACCTGAACTGGATTTCTCTAGTCTCATTCATCTCAAAGAGCTTTATCTGTCAAACTGCGCAAAACTACATAACTGCTGCTTTTCTTATCTTACAGATCTTAGAGAGTTGTTTGTTCTGGACTGCATAAGTCTTGCATCTGATGAGCTCGCCAATCTGGAAGAACGTCTGAATTCTTACAGATAAAGGGATGCTATAAACTTAGATTACCGTCTCAAGAGACGGAGGCTGTTGAGACCGACGAGGACGGTGCCGCCCTCATGCAGGATTACAGCGACCCAGAGTGGTACGAGACCGAGCAGAGCGGGAAGTAGTAGCCAAGAGGATGACAGCGAGTGCTAGGGTCAGATTCAGGGTGTGTATTGCTAGGATTTTAGCCACATCTTCCCCCTCGCTCGGAACGCATACGAACTGAGGCATGAAATCCGCCAAAAAGCGACCCTTAAGAATTTCTGGATGTGTTCTTACATGATTACGCAGGATTCAGATAACCATTTAGAAAGTCCCCACTCATGCTGACGTTGTTCAAGAACTTCGAAAATTCTTATCGCAATTCTATTTCCTCTTTCTGTCTCATGGTGTAATTTTCCTAGGGTAGCCTGCACTCCCTCTTGAGCAACTATCATATCACTGTCAGACACCTTACTATTATGTAGAACCGTTGTGAGCTTCACTAATTTATCTTTCAACCTATCGACTTCTTGAACCATCTCTTGTTGTTTGCGATTGAGTGCGCAAAGTTCTTTTCCAGTAATTGAAAAAGGATTGAATGCCCTAATAAACGAGATAAAAAAATTAGCTACTTTTTGAGCAATCCCTGGGAACGGGTTCCACGAGGCTCCATAAGTTCTGTGTTCTCCCGTTTTTTCGTCTTTTCCTGTTCGATTAAATTGAAGTGACATACCCGCCCTCCTTAGATTGTTGATTAAATTTTTAATTTCACATCCTACAAATGAGGACAGGTTTTTTGCAATCTAAAATATTTACTACTATCTATATATGTGTGTAAAATATTTTAAATCTATCTTCGAGATTGGAATATGTTCTTACATGATTACGCAGGATTCAGATAACCATTTAGAAAGTCCCCACTCATGCTGACGTTGTTCAAGAACTTCGAAAATTCTTATCGCAATTCTATTTCCTCTTTCTGTCTCATG
>JAJFMM010000170.1 GCA_021772165.1 Chlamydiota bacterium
GAAAAAAGATCCTCAAATGGCTTACCGTAGGTTAAAAAAGAAAAATATATGCACGAAATTTTACTCAACGTCGAATCGAAAGAGACCCGCTACGCCTACCTCCGTTATGGACAGCTCCATGACCTGATCGTCGATCGTAAAAAATCGCGCCAGATCACAGGAAACGTCTACAGAGGTCGCGTTACCAACATCCTGCACAATATCCAATCCGCCTTCATCGACATCAATGAAGGTGAAAACGGCTTTATCCATATCAGCGACATCCTCGAAAATACGAAGAAATTCGAAGAGATGTTCGACATGGACTTTGATCTGGACTACGACATCTCCAAGATGGACGCCAGCCCAAAAGCCAAAGATATCTCGCAGCTGCTGAAAATCGATCAGCCCGTCCTCGTTCAGGTCGTCAAAGAACCGATCGGCACAAAAGGCGCACGCCTCACCTCCAACATCTCGATTGCAGGGCGCTATCTCGTCATGCTCCCGAACAATCCACATCGCGGCGTCTCGAGAAAAATTGAAGACAAAGGCTCCAGAGACCGCCTGAAAAAGCTGATCCGCTCTTTTGAAATGCCACAAGACATGGGTCTCATCTGCCGCACTGCCAGCGCGCAAGCGACAACAGATATGCTCGTGGAAGAGGCGAACGACCTACTCAATACCTGGGTCTCCATCGTCGAAAAATTCCACCAAACTAGCAGCGGCACCTCTCTACTCTTTGAAGAGTCCGATCTGATCAAAAAAGCTGTTATGACCTGCGTCGATAAAAAGTATGACCGTCTGCTCACAGATGACTACTCCACCTATCAACGCTGTAAACACGTCTACCAGAAATACGCCAACGAGCATCCACTAAAGATCGAGTTTTATCGCGATAAATCTCCGATGTTTGAGCGCTTCAACGTAGAGCGTGAGATCGACCGCGCGGTGCGCCGTAAGATCTGGCTTCCCTCAGGAGGCTATCTCTTCTTCGATCGCACAGAGGCGATGTACACCATCGACGTCAACTCAGGCAGATCAGCAACGCCTACCAGCGCAGATGTCGAAGAAACACTTGTACGCATCAACTTGGAAGCTGCCGAAGAGATCGCACGTCAGCTGCGTCTGCGCAATATCGGCGGACTCATCATCTGCGACTTCATCGACATGCGCTCGCGCAAAAACCAGAGAAGAGTACTAGAGCGCCTCAAAGAAGCGATGAAAGAAGATTCGGCGAAATGCACCATCCTAGGCATGAGCGAATTCGGTCTGGTCGAAATGACACGCCAGCGCAGCCGCGAATCTCTGACACAGACCATCTTTACCTCATGCCCTTATTGTATAGGTAGCGGTCTGGTCAAGAGCCATGAGAGCGTAGCTGTGGAGATCGAAAGATCTCTGAAAAAACTGATCCAATGCCAAAACCAGTATGCGCTGAAACTCGTGACTCACCCCGAGCTCCATCGCTACCTTGAATCGAGCGACAAGGCCTTCTTGTTCAAGTTAGCAACAAAAGCCAACGCGCACCTTGAATTCACTTTCAACGATTCATTACACCTCAACGACTACCTTTTCTACTCCACCCTCAATGGACAAAAACTCGACGCCTAAATCTTCTAAAGTTGATGCAGAAATGAACCGCCTTTTCGAAAGCGGTTCACTGCCCTCTAAATATGAAAAAATTCTTAGAGGCTTCTATACGCAGGTACGCGACGCTCTTCATCGAGCCAATCAGCCCTGCGAAGCATTCGACAACACTTTCATGGACTATTTACAGGTCATCACCGACCTATATATAAAACCCTTCGAGTTTCAGCCCTACCACACCAAGGTTCGAGAGCCTTTCGACTTCTATAACTTCAGCCTCGATTTCATCCGCCCTCTTGTCGATCAGCAGCATTCGAAAACCTTCGGCCTCGAAATCGCCACCGAAATCGAAGAACATCTGAAAAGAGGTGAGAATGCGATCTTCATCGCCAACCATCAGATAGAACCCGACCCTCAAGCGATTACGATTCTACTAGAAGAATCACACCCCTTCTTATCTGAAAAGATCATCTATGTAGCCGGAGATCGCGTCATCACAGATCCTCTCGCCATTCCCTTCAGCATGGGCTGCGACCTTCTCTGCATCTACTCCAAGCGCTACATCGACCAGCCTCCTGAGCTCAAAGCGGAAAAGCAGCTCCACAATAAGCATACCATGGAGAAAATGAGCCGCCTCCTCGCAGAAGGAGGTAAATCGATCTACTTCGCACCGAGCGGAGGACGTGATCGAAAAAACGAGCAGGGTGAAGTTGAAATCGCCCCCTTCGATCCCCAAGCCATTGAAATGCTCTATCTCATGGCGAAGAAATCTAAACGCCCAGCCCACTTCTACCCCCTCACTCTTTCTACCTACGACTTGATGCCGCCGCCCGAAACGATCCAAGTCGAGCTCGGAGAAATGAGAACTGCAAAATTCACACCGATCTATTTGACTCTCTCACCGGAATTCAACATGGATCAATTTGCGCACGAGGCCGACAAAACTCTGAGACGTAAAAAACGCTCCGATGCAATCTGGAACATCGTCAATACCGAATACCAGCGCTTGACGGGCAAAAGTAGATAACACTACACTCCAAACAATCATTTTAGGAGATCCTCATGAATGCGCCCATGATCAAACTACTCGCTTCCATCTGTCTCATGACAACAGCTGCATCTGCCGCACCTTCATATGTGGACATTGAAGATCGGGCAAATCTCCCCATTCTCAATTCCGACCTATCGATGAGGAAGACCGCAAAAATCCGCCTTCCCAACGGCCTCGAAGCACTCCTCATCTCCGATCCTAGCGCAGACCAGTCCGCCGCCGCACTCGCCGTGGGAACCGGTTCCTGGGATGATCCTGTAGAATTTCCAGGCATGGCTCACTTTTGCGAACACATGCTGTTCATGGGCACCAAAAAATTTCCTAAAGAAAATGAGTTTTCAAAAACCATCGCCGACTACCACGGACAGATGAACGCCTTCACAGCGCCGGATCGCACCGTGTACATGTTCTCCTCAGGACACGACGGCTTCCAACCGATCCTGGAGCGCTTTTCTCGCTTCTTCATCGACCCCCTCTTCAATCCTTCCGGCATTTCGCGCGAATTGCATGCCGTCGACCAAGAATTTTCGAAAAACATCGAAAACGACGCTTGGCGTGAATACATGGTATTCAAAGAAACTGGCAACCCCGACCATCCCAATGCGAAGTTCTCTACAGGAAATTCAGAAACACTAGGCCATATTCCACAAAGCGCCCTGAAGCAGTGGCACGCCGCTCACTACTCAGCAAAGAAAATGCGCCTCGTCCTCTACTCACCGCTGCCAATCAATCAACTCAAAGCAACAGCCCTCGAGCTCTTTTCAGAAGTTCCTTCCAAAAAAAAGAAAAAATCAAAGAGCCGCCAAGAGATCACATCTAGCCAGCAGCGCGGAAAACTGACCTACATCGAACCGATCAAACAGAGACAGATTCTCACCCTGAGCTGGGAACTTCCGGCCAACCTCTCCCTCGACGATTCCCGCTCTGCCTATCTCTTCTGCTACGCACTCGGCCGCGGCCAGCCCTACAGCCTCCATGAAGTTTTGAGACAAGAAGGTCTCATTGACAACCTCTCTTGTAGCATTGATGAAATGGGTGGCACAGCCCATCGCTTTTTCCAGATCCGCATGGAATTGACCGACAAAGGATTGACCCAGTGGAAAACCGCAGCACACCTCTGCTTTCAAGCCATTCAAGGACTTAAAACCAGCTCTGTGCCCGCCTATCTCCATCAGGAAATGAACGCCACAGCACAAATCAGATACCAGTACCAGCCACGCAAAAATGCATTCTCCTACGCAATGTCTATCGCTGAGAGCCTGCTCGATGAAGATCTCTCCACCTATCCTCGTAGCCAGCTCATCGCAACCAGCTATGAACCGAAAAAGTTAGCAGAAATAGGCCGATGCCTAACGGCGGAAAACTGTCTCTTCACACTGATGGCCGATAGCGCAAAAACAAACGTCGCACCAGACAAGCAAGAGAGATGGATGGGCGCAAAATATGCCGTGCGAGACATCTCCGAGCAGCAATTGAGAGAGTGGAGCACAGCATCCATTAATCCGGAGATCCGCCTTGCAGATCCCAATCCCTTCTTCCCAGCCTCTTTCGAGATCGTCTCGGCACAAAAAAATGATCTCGGAACAAATCCCACCGAGATTTCGGCAGATCGTTTCGGCCAAGCCTACTATTCGCGTTTAAAAGAGTTTCACTCACCGGAAGCTATGCTCTCACTGCATATCCTCACCCCCGAGATCGTCGATGACGCCAGAAGCGATTGCCTCGCCAGCCTCTACCTCGATTATCTTACAGACAGACTCCATCCCACTCTTCGAGCAGCGCAAACAGCCGGACTGAGTGCAAGCTTCAGCAACGATCACAGTCGCATCCACGTCAAAATCGAAGGATTTAGCGACAAAGGCTCACTCCTACTGCAAGAAATTCTCAAAGAGATCGCAACACCCGCATCAATCTCCTTCGATGAGTTTGAAGCGTATCAGTCTAAACACCTGAAGTCCTACGCCAACGCAGCACACGATCTTCCCTGCATTCAGGCGAAAGATCTCGTCTCATCACTCATCGACTCGAACAAAACTACGAAAAAAGAGAAACTCGCTGCCCTGCAAAACATCAGCTACAGAGAGTTTCTCAGCTTTGCACGAGCTCTTTTCCAAGAGACCTACACAGAAGGATTCTTTGCAGGAAATCTCACCCTCAAAGATGCAGAGTCAGCATGGCTCGATGTGCGCCACCTCCTAGGCAGCGCGCCCTTTCCTAAAGAGAAGCATCCTCAGACAAAAGTACTCTCCCTCTCCTCCAATGGCCCCTATGCCATCTATGAGACCACCGAGGCGATGGGCAATGCAGCCTTCTTGATGCTCGATCAAGGCAACTTCACATTTGAAAAGAGAGCCGCCCAAGAAGTTCTCTCCTCATCTTTGAAAGAGTCCTTTTTCGATACCCTGCGTACCAGACAGAAAACAGGCTACATCGTACAGAGCGCCGATACAG
>JAJFMM010000018.1 GCA_021772165.1 Chlamydiota bacterium
TCGATGTTGTAGCTAGAAGACTCCCCCTCGGCAATCACATATTCAAAGCAGTAGGCGTTTTTGACATCGGACCTTTTGCGCTTGCGTACCAGGCCGGCATACTCGCCGATATACTCCATCTGAGCCAGATCTTTTTCAGCAAAGACACCCCAGCCCAACGTATCGTCGATCCAGCGAAGGCGTACAGGAGCGAGAGGCGAAGTGAGGATCTCTTTTTGAAAGTAGGCACCCAACCAGAGCTGCTCCTCATCTAACATACCCTTTCTGTGAAATTTGGCAGTTTTACGGCAAAGCTTATGAAACGTGCGCAACTTTGCAAAGGCGAGTTGAGGCGCATAAGTGATCTGAAACTGCCTTTCGAGCTCCTTCACGGTTAACTCTGAGGCAACCCCATCCTTTTCGACGAGAAAGCGAAGATGCTCCGTCGCGGGACGGATAGGAGGAATTTGAGGGATCGCTCTTCTCCAAAATGGAAAGCTCATAGGGGCCGTTTCTTCAGGTGAGGCAGTTGTTTCCAGAACATCGTACCATAATCAAAATGGATTTGCTCCCCTTCTTGGATCTCACACAAGGAGACAAAAATCATTCGCGGCATGCCTCGCCAATAGACGCACAGTGCCTCAACGCTCGGCTCATCGCTATGATTGATAAAACGGGTGAAATTGCCCATTTTCTCTGCATCGATGACATACTTGCGTCTACCCATCTGCCAAGAGGTATAGCGAAAGGTGTAGGTCGACTCCTTCTGATGATGCGCCTTTCTCTGCTGAATTACTCCCGTATACTCTCCGAGAAATGTGCAGGGTAAAATGCGCTCTCGAGCAAAGACACCATAGCCGACAGTATCATCAATCCAGCGAACAGCGAGACGCGGATGGATTCTCTCCTGGATCTCTTTGTCGTAATAGACGCCCATCCAGATGCGATCTTGTCCGATAGCATCATCTTTTTTTGCCCTAGAGGTGTACTCGAGGATTTCGTGCAGCACCTCGCGGCTCTCATAAATCGGCTGAGGGAGATAATCAAATTCTGAAAAATCATCTTCGAATTCGATGTTGGGCTGCTTGAGAAAATTGCGGACGTTTGGAGAGCCAAACAGCAGTTCTACCGTTTTCGATTTGTGCAGATAGAGCGCCAGTTCTAGAGGCGTCTGACCAAAGCGATTGCGCGTCTCCAAGAGCTCTTTATCCTTACCGAGAAGAGAGAGACAATCGAGGCGATCTTCTAAAACAGCTAGATGAAGCAGAGACTGTCCTTCTCGATCGACAGCAACTCGTGCTAGGGGATGTTCTGCCGGATTCTCCTGACCCTTGAGAAGATCCATGATCTCGGTCCAAAGAGAGGGCTTGCCGACCAGGCGCTTTAGCTTACTTGACCAGAGAGCGACGTCTTTGGACTCTTGAGTTTCTGAAGCTTGACTACAGTGGCGATCGTAGAACTTTGGCAGAGGCAGAAGAAACGGTTTTTCCATAGAATCTCTCGAAGTAAGAAATCTAGTAACACTTTGGGGCCGTTTTCACAAGGAGATTTTACGAGTGCTCATGTGGCTTGGAAATCACCACAACGTCTCTGGTCTTACCGAAAACCATATTTTTGACGTTGTAGGCTAGAGCCAAACTAAGTGCCAACCAGATCCCCTGAATAAATGGATTGCCATATTCGCCAGACTTCGTCCAGCCCCACATCCAGGTAGTTCCGACGGACGTAACTGCGCTCCCAGTCCAATCTCCGGCCATTGCTACAAATTTCCATGAACTTTCTAGAGCCTCTCTTGTAGGCTGACAATAACCTTTCAAAGACTCATTCGTGATATTCTCGAAACACTTATTCTGAAAAGTGTCAAAAACCGATCCAGCTGAATCCATATTAGCTTATTTCCTCTAGAAAGTTATATTTTTGGGCGAGCTCATTATACTCATGTCGGGGCACATAGAAATCATTTCCATCCATGGCACAACGAACAACAGACCCCCACTCCGGACCCTGCGGCTTGATCGCTGCGTTAGCAAGAGCTAACCCTAGAAGCGGATGCTCTGCTACAGCTTTTTGAAACGAGATCTTATCTCCTAGCAATTCGCCTTCTTTGGCACCAAGTCCCCCTGGGCATCTTCTAAACTGAAAGATGGAGCCCTCTTGACCAGAGCTTCTTCGCGTCACGAGAACAAGGAAAAACATAAAAGCAAACGCTCCAGCAAGCTTCGCAGGATCTAGAGCTTTACTTAACTCTTCTTCTCGTTTTTCTTGGTCGTAGCCACTGATGCAGACCCCAGTCCATAGCATATTTGACTCATTTCGATAGCATTTTACCCATCGAGGTGTCCATGAATCAGCTTGCGCTACCGTCCATGTATACATTTTTTGAAACTGTTCACTAGAGGCTCCCAAAACTCTGTCTTTCACAGCATTGACTGCGTCTAAAAGAGGCTTCGTCGTACTTTTCAGCAGCATCAATCCCAGAAGCGCAGCAGATTCGTAATGTTCATAACGCACACCTCTTACAGGAAGCATAAAGTTCACCTAAATTGAGGCGTAAAGGATAGCCTCCAGTAGGCAATGAAGTCAATGTAAAGAGCTGCTCAGTAATAAATTGACATTCCTCTGAGAGATGGGTAGAGAAAGGGTAGATTCAAAGGTGGAACAGATTGAAACGGGAAGAAGCTCTCAAGAGACTCAAAAATTCACCTGAATGGGATCTGATCATCATCGGCGGCGGCGCGAGCGGTCTCGGCTGCGCTGTCGACGCGGCCTCTCGAGGCTATTCAACACTGCTCCTGGAACAGTCCGATTTCGCTAAAGGCAGCTCTAGCCGCTCGACCAAGCTGATTCACGGGGGCTTGCGCTACCTCAAACAGGGCAATGTCTCTCTCGTCATCGAGGCTCTGCACGAAAGAGGTCTTCTTTGCCAAAATGCGCCTCATCTCGTCTCTCACCTCGGTTTTCTCATCCCCAATTATCACTGGTGGGAAGGTCCTCTTTATGGCGCCGGCATCAAATTCTACAATCTTTTGGCAGGCAAACTTGGGCTGGAAAAATCGCGCCATCTATCCCTTGATGAGACGCTCGACACCTTCCCCACCCTCGAACCTGAGGGGCTGCGCGGCGGCACCATCTACTACGATGGGCAATTTGACGATGCTCGCTTGGCCATCGCTTTGGCCCAAACTGCGTATGACCATGGCGCTGTCTGTCTCAATTACGCAAAAGTCACCGAGATGATCAAGGAAAAGGATCAGCTGGTCGCTGTTGTTGTAACAGATCAAGAGGGTGGCGATACCTGGACGCTCAAGGCAAAAGCGATCATCAATGCAACAGGCATTTTCAGCGATCAGGTGCGCAGGCTCGATGAACCTGCTGCGGAAAAGCGCATTAAGCCCAGCCAGGGGATCCATCTCGTGGTGGATCGCTCTTTTTTTCCATCGGATCTCGCCGTCATCCTCCCTCAAGCAGAAGATGGGCGTGTGATCTTTTTTGTGCCCTGGCATCAGCATGTACTGATCGGTACAACAGATACGCCTATCGAAGAGATCACACTCGAGCCAAAACCGCTCGAAGAAGAGATTGTCTACCTGCTCAAGGTTGCGAAGCGCTATTTAACTCGGCCTCTGCAAAGAGAGGATGTCTTGAGCGCATTCGCGGGCATCAGACCTCTTGCCAAGGCAGATCTCTCTCGCGATCATGAGATTTCCGTTTCTGCATCGGGTCTCATCAGCATCACCGGAGGCAAGTGGACGACTTATAGGAAAATGGCAGAGGATACGATCGATAAGGCGATCGCTATTGCAGGACTTAAGATGACTCCTTGCTGCACGGAGAACTTGAGACTGCACGGCTATGAAGCGGGACAGCATCCTGTAGATCCTTGGCTGATCTACGGCTCAGAGCGCTGCCAGCTCGAAAAGTTACTGAAAGAGAATCGCGAATATGGAAAGCAGCTCCACCCTCGCCTCCCCTATCACGGTGTAGAAGTTGTCTGGGCTGTGCGCCATGAGATGGCGCGCTCGCTAGAAGATGTTCTAGCCCGTCGCACTCGCTCTCTGTTTCTCGATGCTCGCGCAAGCATGGAGATCGCTCCTATCGTAGCGTCCATCATGGCCAAAGAACTCAATCGCCCGACATCTTGGCAGCAAGATCAGGTCGAACAATTCAATCAAATTGCTAAAGGCTACTTAATCCGAGTTGCGGATTACTAAGTTGTTTATCTCTGAGAAATTTTTAGATAGATCGATTGTTTTTCT
Organism: Chlamydiota bacterium; assembly: GCA_021772165.1. Classification (GTDB taxonomy): domain Bacteria; phylum Chlamydiota; class Chlamydiia; order Chlamydiales; family SM23-39; genus JAKBAE01. Next base: position 4,236 of record JAJFMM010000018.1, read on the forward strand.
TCGAAGGGAATATTCTCCGAATATTTTCGAGGAGAAAGGCAATCGAGATACTAAAAAGTTTCCAGAGATAAATTGCTTAGCAATCCACAATTCGGATTATTTATTTAGAAAATAAAAGTGACGAGAGTATATAGCCGTCTTCTGTGATACGAGGGGGGCGACATAGAAAAAGAGAGAACCGGTGTAGGCTGCTCCGGTGCTGCAACACTCTGAAAAACAAGACCATTATCCAGAATTGAAACTGGAGAATTATCCATTGAAGGTATTGTAAATGGTGGCGGTGCCATGCGTCTCTTTCTGTATTTTGTTTAATATAGTATAGCATCTTTTTTCATTAATTTCCACCAATACTAAATAGTCACTGACTATAAGGCACTTACGAAATGGGACGAAATTGAGTTTTGAAAGAATAGGAAGGGCTTTGCTATACACCGAAAGAAGGGATATAAAGAGGGGTACTATGAAATTCCCGATGAAATTCGAAGTGCAGGCGTCAGCGGGAAGCGGCATGCAAAACAGATGGGATGCCAACTCTGGAGAGCTGCCCCCTATTACCATGGCAATTCCCTTAGAGTTCAGAGGCCCGGGTGGTGGCTATTCCCCTGAAGACCTCTTTGCGCTTGCGATTCTCAACTGTCTCATCGCCATGTTCAAAGTCTATTGTGAAAAAGAAAAGGTCTCTTTCGATCAGATCAAAACCAAAGCTGAATTAACGATCGATAAGATTGCAGCTGAAAACCTAATCGGCGTGACGCACGTAGATCTTTATCTCGACGTTACGGGCGCATCCGACGGAGAGAGAGCCCGCAAGATCATGGACAATGCTGTCAAAGATTGTATCATTAGTAATTCGATTAAGTCTGGAAAGACATTTCACATTACTGTGAACTAATTGCTTTTGCAAAAGAGGGAAGCGCGTTCAGTACATCCTGAAATACCTGCTCTTTGGCCCCTTGGCCATCGACCTCTTTCAACACATCATTTTGAGCTGCGTAATAGTCGATTAGAGGCATCGTCTCTTCTCGATAGACTTCCAGCCGTTTGCTCACAATACTCGCCTGATCGTCATCTCTAGTGTAGAGTCTACCGCCACACTCTCCGCAAAGGTCAGCCGTAGCTGGAGGATCGAAGAGTTTGTGATAGCTCTTTTTGCAATCACGACAAACAAGACGACCGGCGATTCGATCAATCAGAATGGAATCCGGCACATGGAAGTTCAAGGCGAGGATTTGACTCTTATTTTCTAGACGAAGATCTAGAGCCTTTGCCTGAGCAAGCGTCCTTGGAAAGCCATCCAAAATACAGCCCTGCGCGCAATCTTGGGCTTTGAGCCTATCAAAGAGCATATCCAGAACGAGATCATCCGGCACGAGACTACCCTGGTCGATATAAAATTTCGCCTTCTGTCCCAAGGATGAGTTGCTCTGAATCTGAGCTCGGAAGAGATCGCCTGTAGAAATATGTGGCAGATCCAGGCTTAAGCTGAGAGGAGTTGCATGAGTGCCCTTGCCGGCTCCCGGAGGGCCCAGAAGAATCAGCACCATCGGTTTTTCAGGGGAGCGGGTCAACGCCCTCAATTCACTTGCACCTAAAAGAATCGATCCCATCAGTAAGCATCCCAAAAGCTTTTTAAACATAACCATCTCTCATAGAGGCAGGCCATAAAAACAAGCTGTCTAGCTTACTCCAAAGGACTATACGAAGTCAAATAATTTGAGATTGGCCCAACGGAAATTGAGCCAATGTAGATAGATGGTTAAACCGAAAGGGTCATCGGGCCAAAGCGCAGAGAAGAGGTCACTTTGGGCAGATCTTTAGGAGGCCCGAAAAGGTGGACACCAGCTACGAGCGAGATCATACCAATAGGGTAAAGCGATTCGGCGAGTAAAAGAGTAGCGCCGCCTCCAGCTAGAATGCCGGACATGATCATTGAGCTAGCTGCAATTAGAATGATCGCCCCTATAGCTATTAAACTATATGCTGCAATCTGAATTACCTTCTCTCTCGTTGTAAGAATTGGTTCCGCATCCTCTATCTTAGATTGAGTATCTGCTTTTGGTTTCTCTGGTGGAACAATTTCCAGAACAACGCGATGATTGAATAGTCGCTCCATTGGTACGACAACCGGACTCGGGGGAGAAACTGAGTTACTGACAGCCTTTGTTTCAAAAACCATATTAACACCCTCTGATTTTGATCAAATTATCCAACTTTATCAACAATAAATCAATCCAAATTAATCACTAAGCAGAATAAATGCATTTAAAGTAAGTAATTCTTAATTGATTTTACATTGCCCCTATCGAAATAGTGGCTAAAGCGCAATTCGGGTAAACCTTTGCATATGTAAATATTTTATTACCAGAACTAGGAGAGAGATCTTCTGAGGTCACTCTATATGTGCTTGAAAGCAAATAGGTAGTGTTAAGATTAAATTCGATTCAGTGGTGGGGTGGAAAGGAATTTTCCACCCCAAAGACAACCAATATTAGGCTTCAGCGCGATGGATTGCGCCGATGAGCCGCATAGCTTCTTCTTTGACAGAACTATCTGCATCAGTATAACCCCAATGAATCAGCGTAGCGCCCAGAGAGGCAACTCCACCCACTGTGGCTGCGGTAATCGTTGCTGGAGCGCTGAGAAGAGCACCTGCTAGCCCCGTAATACCCGAGATGAGTAGGCCTGTTTTCACCATCAATCCTTTTGTAGATTGTGCCTGCATGGCATCGAGCATTCTGCTCTCGATCTCGAGAACTTGGACTACTCGCTCTTCTTTCGGTTCTTTAGAAGCTTTAAGCATCTGCCCTTGATCTTCAAGAAGCTCTCTGTGAGCAGAGACATCTGATCTTCGGCCAAGCTCAGAGCCGATGAAATAGGAAGATGCTAGAATAGCGATGGTCGCAATCGTAACAACTAAGGCAAAATTATCTTTTTTTGAAGAGTCTTCATTCTTAGATGAAGAACAGTGTGAAGGAGATCCCCAGCATCCGGCAGGATATGAATGGTGTCCCCAGTATCCATGATGATAATGATGTACTTCTCTTTGATTTGTTGATCCTGTTTGAGCGTCCGGCTCTACTGGATGAAGAACCTCTTGAGCAAAATGCCTAGCACTTTGAAGAATAGCTGCTGTCGTCATAATTGATCCCCTTTAAGCCAGTTGATTTCGAAGTGAATGAACGCGAGCATCAGAAGAATGCTCATTCGCATTGAATCCGGCTCTTAGCATGAAATAGGCTCCGGAGGTAATGCATCCCACCAGAGAGAGCGGATTATAGGCCAATCCAAGGAGAGACGCTAGAGATCCGAGGTAGACGAGCTTGGATGCAACGGAAATTTGCTTGTCTAGGCGCTCATTGGCAACAAGAGCTGCTGTTTTAGCTGCTGTGTATTCAAGAGTTCCTTTGACAAAGTGACTATTTTGCTGCAGGCAGGTATAAGCGCGATCAGTGCGGGCCAAGTGAGCAAAATCTCCACCTATCTGATATAGGGTTCCTAAAACGGTAAAATCTAAGATTGCATTTCCAAAAGTATACTTTGCTTCTGGATTCTGCATCATTGCAAGATGTCCATCCAATTCATGCGCAAATTGATCTCTACTAGAACAAATTGTTGTCATAAAAAGCCTCCCTCTTTTTTTTGCGCGTAAGTTTATGGGGCTTAAGAGAATTATAGCAAGGAAAGATCGGCGATGACGGGAAGGTGGTCTGAAGGAAAGCGACCGTCGAAAGAGTCTGAGAGAACGCCATGCAGATAGACCGTCACCTGAGAGTCGATGAAGATATAGTCCGGTTTGATCCCGGGCTGTCCAGCTTCTTTGTAGCCGGACCAGGTGCCGGTGGGGCCATGATGAGGAAAGAGGGAGACGGTCCCTGCATCTGTGAGAGGCATGCCTGGAAATGGTTGCACCCTATCTGTTAGAAGGCTGTAGGTCTCATCTCCTCCGAGTTCGGGAAAGAGGTTGAAATCGCCGGCGACGATGAAGGGAGTGCCATTGGCGATCTCCTCGATCTTCTCTCTGAGTAGAAAGGCGCTCTCATCTCGAGCTAAACGAGAGTGGTAATCGAAGTGGGTATTGAAGAAGTAGAAGGGTTTCCCTGTTTTCCGATCTTTCAGATGCACCCAAGATGTACCGCGAGGAAAGCGCGCATCCCAACCTAAACCGGGCTCATCGGGCGTGGGCGATAGATAGAATGTTTCTGCGTTGAGCAGTTCAAAGCGCGATTTGCGAAATAAGATCGCATTAAAAGAGCCCGCTTCCAACCCATCTTCGAGTCCAACACCATACCGTTCGAACTCACAGAGAAGATCTTCTAAATCATCGAGCTGCTGCTTGAGAGGCTCTTGCAATCCGGCTAGATCGACACGATGGAAGCGAAGCATGCTCGCAATGGAGTTTCTTCTGTGTTCCCATCCATTTTCCGTGTCATAGATTTCGCAGCTGATGTTGAAAGACATCACTCTAATGCATTCAGAGAAATCGATTTCTTTAGACGTCTCGCTCCAGCGAGTCGTGAGCTGTGTTTCAGGCTGCGGCCTCAAGGAATCACCAAAGTCCTAGAACCTTCCACCAGAGACCGCCGATAACAATCCAGACAGGAATGAAAAGAAAACTGCAAAAAGCGCCGGTTTTCCACCACTGTCCAACGGTGACAAATCCGGTGCCAAAGAGAATTGGAGCCGCCCCGGAACCGTAATGCGTTAAGCCGGTAAAGAGATTGCTGAAAAAGGCAAGGAGCAGCGCCGCTAATACAGGAGGCGTTCCCAAGGCAATGGCGACGAGAAGAAAGGGTGCGAACATCGAGCTAATATGGGCCACTGCACTGGCGAAAAAGTAGTGCGTATAATAGTAGATGAGAGAGAGAAGAAAAAATCCCCACCACCAGTGAAACCCTTGCACATATTGAGCAACGAATTGGCTAAACCAGCTAGAAAACCCGGAGGTATTCAGGGCGCAGGCAAGCGTAATCAATGTTCCAAACCAGATCAGGGTGTCCCAGGCGCTATGCTCCTGCAGGACATCTTTCCAAGAGAGAATTCGAGTCAAAAGGAGAATGGAAACGCCGAGCATCGCCGCCGTCGTTGCGCTAATTCCGATAAAATGACCTACAATCCAGAGAATGATCATCATCAAAAAGGTCAAGGTCATGATGATTTCCTGCAGCGACATAGGACCCATCTCTTTGAGTCTCTTTTCCGCCATCTCTTTTGCATGAGGCGTATGTCGAATGGTAGGAGGTCTCAGCCGATAGATCAGATAGGGCATGATCAGAAGCGTCATCAAACCGGGAACGACAGCTGCAATAGCCCAATCTCCCCAGCCAATGATAATACCGTGAGAGGCAGCAAGAGACGCGATCAGCGGATTTCCCGCCATGGCTGTTAGAAACATCGCACTTGTCACCGCAGTTCCTTGATAGGCACAAAGAGTCAAGAAAGAGGCCATTTTCGGATCGTGTGAGTCTCCGGTAAATACGTTCGCCAAGCTCTTTAAAATCGGATAGACGATACCACCTGCGCGAGCCGTTACACTTGGAATGCAGGGAGAGAGGATTAGATCAGTGGCGACAAGACCATAGCCGAGGCCTAAACTATTCTTTCCAAATCGGCTCATGATCCCATAGGCTAGGCGATTGCCGAGACCTGTCGAGATGAAACCTTTGGCGATGAAAAAGGCGAAGACAACAAGCCAAACGATACTGTTGCCAAATCCGTTGCAAGCATCGTCGAGTTTCATCGTACCGGTTAAAACAGCCGCCGTTAAAGCCAGAACGGAGATGGCTCCCATCGGAAGCGGTTTTAAAACGATGGTAATGATCGTTGCAGTAAAGATAGCAAAGGTCTTCCATCCTTCTGGACTAAGGCCATGTGGTTTAGGGCAAAACCACAAAATGACACCAATAGCAAAGCTAAAGAGAAGTTTGGAGGCTGAAGGATGTTTACGAATCCATTCTAACATGGAAATATACTCTCATGATCCAGAGTCCTTATTTTCAGGGATTCCCCCAAATAAATCAATGACACATCCTATCGATTTCTTTTTTCTTAACTAGATGTGCCGCCAACGGATGTAAAGGCGGTTTGCCACTCAGGATCGGGCCAGTTTGCGAGATGCAAGAGCTTTCGATTCTCATCGAGATGCTCCAGCTTCTTCATGCCGGCAAAGGTTGTGCAGACATCTGGAGAGGAGGAGATGAATTGTAGCGACTGTAAAACGGGGCTCTCCTCGCTAGGGAGCCTTTCGAAAACACGGGGCGGGAGATTCATTGCATGGGACTGCATCAAGGGCGATGAGACCATCAATCTGATGTTCTGCTCAGCTAGAGCCTGCGCGATCGTCTTTTTCTCTTCGCCCTGCACCTGATTTTTCATCTTAATGGCTTCGAGCATCACAAGATTGTAGGGAATCTGGATCGCACGAAAATGATGCATTTCACCACCTGCTTCTTTGGCGCAATCGATGATTCTGGAGAGCTGGAGAGTTGTTTTCTGTAGGCTTTTCTGACGAAAGCCATTCCAGGTCGCTATCCCGTAGCGCTGAATTTTGCGCTCTTTTACCTTCTGCTCAAAAAGCTTGAAGGCTGTGGTGAGGCGCCTGTAGAACTCATTTTCTTCAATTTCTTGCAGCTGCGTCTCAGGATTGTGTAGGTAATAGAGATCGATGCTCTCGAGGCCTAGATTCTGGAGGCTTGTTGTGATCTGATCGTCCAGAAAATCGCTCGACATGCAGTGGCAGCCGCCGACAATTTCGCTCGATGAGATCAGTCCTGTATCGAGGTAGTGGATGCGAACGTAATCGTCGAAGGTCTCCGGTGATCCTTCACAAGGTAAATAACCCCCTTTGGTCGCAACGACGATCTGGTCTCGAGCGACTCCCTGATGAGCCAATTCCTTGATCACTTTCTTCAGCAACTTTTCACTGCGCATGCAGCGATAATTAATCGCCGTGTCAAAAAAATTGATGCCGGAAAGACCTGCTTTCAGAAGACTCTCCTCGTAGAGGCGATCGGTCGCATCATCGGCGGCTCCAAGATAGGTGCCCGCACCAATTGCAGAGACGGAAAGGGAATCAAACAGACGTTTTTTATCTGGATGAATTTCAATCCATTGAAAGTATTTCTCTGTCGATACAGCGGAGGCCCATTTATCCATGAAGTAATATTATCCAAATCCGCGATTGTTTTAAATGTTTTTTCAAGCTATGTGTTATCTCTTTGAACCTGTAGAGAGTCTCTGATGCTACGCAGAAACTTGCCGATGACTCTGTTTCTCTTTCTGATCGTGACTCTGCATACGGCTGTTTTAGCATGCATTCAGTGGCCCAATACCTTCCTCTCTCCTCTCCTCTCAGATCATCCCTTTCTCTACAAAAGCATCTTCTATTTAGTCACAATTACGGTCTCATGCTTTCATCAGCAGATCTCTAGACTCATAGGACTGAAGCTTGAACTCGCTTACGGTATGCTTTGTAATGTCGTAGCGCTGCTTCTACTTATTGCCCGAGCTGAAATTCTTCCCTCTGCGAGCTGGCTGACGGCCTTGGCCATGTTTTTTTCGGGCGCCGCCATGCTCTCCGTATTCAACTGCCTCATTACTTACACTGTCCTCGTCTTTTCGAAGAGAACGCTCTTAGGAATCATCATTCTCTATGCATTTGCCAACGCAGGCAATCTACTCGCTCCGCAAATACTAGACTTACAGAACCTTTTCAATGTAGGCGTTCCGTTTCTCCTATTCCTCGTTGCTTTGCTCTTGATGTATGTCGTTGGAGTGCTTGTTTTTTTCGACGAGCCGAATCCGATGATAGGAAAAAAAAGGTATCGCTCCGGCCTCTATCTCTTAAAACAGATGCCTCTTCGCCTGCCTCTCTTCATCTTAACCATCATGTTCTACTCGATGTCTGAGAGTACTTTCAGCATCTGGAGTGAAGATTTTTTAGTCAAAACTCAAGATATCCCGTTTGCTGAAAGCTCTCTTTCCATTTTTTGGCTTTTCATGATCCTCGGGCAGATGATCATGCTTGTTCCCCTCCACTATTTCGATGCGAAAAAAATTCTCTATTTCCTGGCAGCAGGCGTTTTTACGGCTCTGCTCCTGATCCCAGCGAGCTCTTTCCACCTTGTAATCCTCTCCGGTATGCTGCTCGGAGGACTGAGCTGTGCAGCCTATTTTCCGATTATTCTGTCTCTGATAGAAACGGAAATCTCTTATATAGCAACACGCGATGAGGTTCTCTTTCTTCCTCTGATCGAACAAGCTATCTCTTTCATGACAGCAGGTTATCTGCTCAGTATCGGTATCACTGATTTTTGGACGACTTGGAGTAAACAGAATCCTCGAGGCTATTTTTATATAGCCCCGATCTATATTTTGATCTCTGTTTTTCTAGTGTTCTATTTAAACGTAACTAGAAAATACTTCCTAAAGAACGAGAGCAGCTAGAATCCAGCCCTCTTTTTCATCAGGCTTAAGAGTAAAGCCCAAGTGTTTGCACATCGCTTGCATCTGATGATTCTCTGTGAGCATCACCGCTCTGATCTCTACGATCTTCTCTTCTTTTGCAGCTTCAATGAGTTGATGCATCATCTTGGCGCCCAGTCCCTTATCCTGCCACTTATCCTTGACAATCAGACCGAATGAAGCCTTTTGTGTAAGAGGGATCTTCGAGATTCTTCCCGCACCGAGCACCTCTGCCTTTCCATCTTTTCCCATCTGTTCTGCGATCAGCACAATTTCACGATCATAATCGACAAAGGCGATTTTCGAGAGTCTCTCATGTACCGTTCTCTCTTCATAGCCCATATCTTTCAACCAGCGCTGTCTCACCGATTCTTCGGAAAGATCTTTATGGAATTCTACGAGGAGCGGCTCATCTTCGGGACGAATCGGACGAATGGTCACAGGCTGCCCGTCGATCTCGATCTGTTCGATGTATTGTGAGGGATACGCTCTAATCGCAGATTGCGGCAGATCTTTAACCTCTGTTTTCGGATCGTGCAGCAGGACGCGCGCATCGAGCGCTAGCATCCCCGTCGGCGATGCCAGGAGCGGATTGATATCGCACTCTTTGATCCAGGGCTGCTCTACAATCAGAGAAGAGAACTGCATGAGAATCTGCTCGAGGCGATTTATATCTACGCTCTCTCGGCCGCGCACACCCAACAGGGCGTGATAGATTTTCGTCTTTTCCATGACTCGCTTAGCTAGCGTCGAGGTGAGTGGCGGTATCGCAAGAGCGCTATCTTTAAAGACCTCAACGAGTTGCCCTCCGCTACCAAACAGAAGCACGGGACCGAACTCATCGTCGATGGTGCTGCCCAAAATCAGCTCATAGCCTTCGCTGAGTTTGATCATCGGCTGCACTGTGACGCCTTGGAAATGTTTTTCGCCTGCGAGTCTTTTCACAGACTCATAGATCTCTTCATACGCCTTTTTGACGCTTTCACTGTCTTGGAGATTGAGTTTGACGCCCCCCACATCTGTTTTGTGGGTAATCGTCTTGGAAAAGAGTTTGAGCACTATAGGAAAGCCAAACTTTTCAGCGAGCTCTACAGCTTCTTTTGCACTATTGGCAATGTCTGTAGGAACGATCGGTATCGAATAGGCTTCGATCACCTTCTTCGACTCCACTTCGTCGAGAAGCGTGCGGCCTTCACTCAACGCCTTGGCGATGATCTTCTCTGCAATAGCTCGCCCGGTTGAATTGAGTCCTTCCATTTTCTCAGGGACTTCATAGATGGTGCGTAAGTGATCGCTGTATTGCCACATCTGAGCAAACGCTCTGCAAGCCATGTCGGGAAATTCAAAGGTCGGCACACCTGCAGCTAAGAGAATCTCCTTACCCTTCTCGACGCTTTTAGCGCCCATCCAGCTGGCAATGAGTGGCTTGTCCTGCTTGGCCAGCAGGGCCACTTTTTCAGCGGTCTCCGTCGGCTCTGTCATATCCTGCGGAGTCAAGACGACGAGCACGCCGTCCGAGTGCGGATCATTGAGCGCGATCTCCACAGACTTTCCATAGGCCTCTGCCTTTGCATCGCCGAGAATATCGATCGGGTTATTACGACTCCATTGCGGCGGGAGAAAGGCGTTGTACGCATCGATCGTCGCAGAATCGAGCTCTGATAGTTTTCCACCTGCATCGATCAGGGCGTCTGTGGCGATGACGCCGGGGCCGCCCGCATTAGTCACAATCGCGAGATGGGGTCCTTGAGGCCGCGGCTGCTTGGCTAAGAGATCGGCCATGTTGAACAGCTCTGCGATCGTATCGACACGCAGTACGCCAACGCGGTTGAGTGCTGCACTGAGTACATCATCACTGCCGGAGAGCGCACCGGTGTGAGAAGCAGCTGCTGCCGCCGACTCTTCGCTGCGACCGGCTTTGATCAAAATGATCGGTTTTGTCAGTGCGACTTCTCTCGCAGCAGAGAGAAAGGCGCGCGCATTGCCGATGCTCTCCATGTAAATCAAGATGCTTTCGGTCTCTTCATCGCTACCGAAATAGTCGATCAGATCGCTCCACTCCACATCGAGCATGGAGCCGATCGAGACGAAGGCGGAAAAGCCCACCTTTGCCTGCAGACTCCAGTCGAGCACGGCAGTACAAAGGGCGCCTGACTGTGAGATGAAGGCGATCTTTCCTGGATGCGCCATGCCGGCAGCAAAGGTCGCATTCAGCCCCTTGGAGGGACGCATGACACCGAGGCAGTTCGGTCCAACGACGCGCATATTGCCTCGTCTTGCGTGAGCGAGGATCTTCTCTTCTAATTCGATACCGGGAGGCCCCATCTCTTTGAATCCGGCAGAGATGATCACAGCACCTGGGATCTTCGCATCGGCGCAATCGGAGATGATCTGGGGTACGCTTTTGGCTGGAGTGACGATCACAGCGAGGTCGGGCACTACGGGCAGATCAGCAACTGAGGGGTACGCTTTTTTTCCTAATACTTCGGGACGCTTGGGATTGATTGGGTAGATCTCGCCTTTGAAAGAGTCGAGGAGGTTCACCATAACGGTACGGCCAACGCTTCCCTGAGTTTCTGTAGCGCCGATCAGTGCGATGGATTTAGGTGCGAAAACAGTGTCGAGCCCTTTTTCCATGCGATGGAAAAAGTGCAGAGAAGGATCATAAGATTTTACCACGAGTATCCCCTATCGGGGTACTAACCCCTTTTCCAGTACGAATAGAAGATCATGCCGATGATTGCAAGAGATGAAACAAGATAGAAACGCCATTGGGCAACGGCCTGATGCGTTACATCGACCTTTCCCTCTAGATCCCAGCTTGTGGTGCGAAGGAGACGAAGGCGCTGATAAGCAACGAGCATACAGATAAAATTGATGAACGGAATTCCTAACCCAAGCCCTCTGACCCAGACCGAAAAGCTTCTTTTTAAAGCCGTATCAAAAGAGAGTTTGGCATTGCCTCCCTTCTTTCTCAATTTCGTTCCAAGAAGAGCTTTTCCGGGCGTTGTACCCCAAGTCCAGAGAAGAAGCGCCTCGATGGGCACCCACGCTAGAAATTCGATCGGAATCCAGCGCTCAAAGGGAGGCAAGGCAGAGATATGTCCGACGATCAGCCGCAGCAGCGTAAAGAAAAGAGCGTAATCAAAATAGCGCGCAGCCAACCGCACCCAGGGATTGACCCTAGAGGGGCTCTGTTTAGGTGGAGGTGATTCCCCCGTGATGATCTCGGATGGATCAATTGCGTCCATAACGCACATTGTGCTGATTTTGCATATTTTTTGTATAACAATAGAGACCTACTGGAATCGCAGGAAACCAGAGTAGCCACCCTAAAATCACGAAGAAGCTCAAGAGAAACGCAAGAGCACTTGCAGAAAACGCGATGCGCCAAAGGTCCCAAGAGTTTCCCTCGATCCACTGCACGCGCTCTTTTGCCGGTATTCCTCTCACCGCGAGCACCAGATCAGCACTTTCTATAGCAAACAGATGGCTTGCTGCCAGAAGAGAAACCGGAAAAACAAAAGGCGGCGCGAAAAAGAGGCAGGTCAGCATCAGGAGAGGCCAGAGAATTCTCCAGCGAAGCGTCTTGAAAAAGACCAGAAACGACGAGAGCATGGATTTCAGCACCCCCTCTCCTGGAGTTCCCAATCCATCTCGTTTCTGCTCGTTGACAAGAGCTCTATAGAAAAAGAGATTCAGGAAAAAAGGAACGATGACGATTAGATCGAGAAGAGCAGCAAAGAGCCCCCAGCCGATCGCGTAAAACCAGTTCCTCTGAGTCATGAAAAAAGCAGGGATCACAAAGGCGCCAACAAGAGATACGCCTGAAAAAAAGAGCCCGAGGAGCAGCTGCCCCCACATACGGGGGCGCGAGAGAAAGTAGATCAACCCCGCAAAGGGAGCTGCCCACGGGGTAACATTCATCGACTCGCCTTTTCCAAACGATTCATCAAGGCTTCATCGGAGCGCATCTTCCTATTGAGAAGAATCGCAATCTCCCCTTTTTCAAGACGATCCGCCTGCCTGAGCTCCGCATAGAGGTTTTGTGCAGTAAGAGTTTCAGGAATATACGCTCCCCTCTCTTTAAAAAGAGAGAGCTCCTCTGCGCTATTTAGCAGATGGATTTTTGCCTTCGGTGCGTAATGGCGATACTGCATCCCAGGAGACAGAACAGGAGAGCCGCTGCCGGCTACCTCGATAGAGATACCTAAAAATGCTTCGATCATCTCGCGTGAGATAACACCGGGGCGTAATATAACAGGCTTTGGACCCACAAGACTCAACACAGTCGACTCAATTCCAAAAGAGGAGGAGCCACCGTCGACGACAAGAGGAATCTGCCCGTTGAAGTCTTCTAAAACATCCGCAGCACTGGTGGGACTAGGCCGACCGGAGAGATTCGCCGATGGAGCCGCTAATGCCCCCGTTTGTTTGAGAATTTGTAGCATCGCAGGATGAGATGGCATGCGCACGGCGATCGTAGGGAGACCTGCGGTCACACAATCCGGTACGCCGCTGGCCCGCTGGCCAATGAGGGTGAGAGGACCCGGCCAAAAACATTTGGCCAACTGATAAAAGAGATCGCTGGGTTCAGAAATAAGTTTCTGCAACTCCGAGAGCGCTCCGATGTGGGCAATCAATGGATTGTCCGCGGGGCGTCCTTTGACGCGAAAAATTTCTAAGATTGCTGACTCATTATAGAGATCTGCGGCAAGGCCGTAGACCGTTTCAGTTGGTAAAGCAGCAACTTGTCCGCTCCGAAGAGCCGTCACGATGTGTCGTAGATCCTCTGAGATAAGAAGAGGATTAGCTTGAAGAGTTTTTGTTTCCATGCGGATAGTATACGCTAGCTCCTCTTTTTCTCAGGCACTGTTTTAACTCACTTACAGTTAGATGAATACAAAAGGCTACCCTAAAAATTACAGGATCGTATAAATCTTTTGTAAGCGATTGAAAAAATCTATGACACTATCAACCGAATCCATTTTGCCCCTTTCGATGAGGATCCTCAAGCCGAGCCATCGTCCGATAACGGAGCGGTGGGCGGGATTAGGAATACTTCTGGCACTGGCTCTAGGCTTCCAAGTCTTAAGCTTTTGGCTCGCTCGCTTTTCGGTACACGGAGAGTGGTTCCTGAGCCAAGTACAAGCGCTCTGGGCGCTTCATGCATGGCCCATCTCCCCTCTTTGGACTCTGTTTTACTGCACGCAAGCGATCTCCTTCTGGACGCTCTGGAGACGCAACTCCCTTCTGAATCTGAAACTGGAACTCTCGCTCTTCCTCTGCCAATTCGCGTTTTCTACTCTCTGGTTTCTGAGCTTGTTTGTCTGGCAGCAGAGTCTGTTGTCTCTCGTTTTCCTGCTTTTACAAAACATAGCCACACTTCTTTGTACCATCGTGTTCTGGAGAAAAGAGCAGCCGGCTGGGCAATGGATGTGCGTAGGACTTTCGTGGGGAATCTACATCGCTTCATTAAATATGGCTCTTAGCCTCCTGAACTAAAAGGAGATCAATGATCACTACATTCACAAAATGGTCTGTTACCATCTACGCAATCTTTTTGATCGTAGCCGGAGTGGTAAGATATCTGATGGAAGACAGCACCCACGCTCTGATCATGGGAGCGGCGACTGGAATTCTGTTTCTGGTCTGTGCTGGTTTGATGTTTGCAGGCAAACGGATAGGACTGATCTTAGCGACGCTACTTATGGTTCTGATGACAGGCTTATTCACGTCTCGCTACTGGATTACGAAGGCAAACTTTCCTGCGCTTATTTCAGTACTTAGTGGAGCGATGCTGGTGTTTCTTCTTCTGAACCTGGCTCGATGGAAAAAGAGATAAGAACCTCTCTTCAGCCACATCCCAGTCGACATTAGAGAAAAAGACCTCAACATACTTCTCTTTATTCAGGCCGAACTGCGGCATGAACGCGTGTTCAAATACATCCATGACGAGAAGAATGGATCCTGTTGCCAGATGGCCCGTGTCATGCTCATTGATCCATGTATTGACGAGTCTGCCATCTTCCGGATCAATGTAAAGAGCCGCCCAGCCAATTCCGCGAATCAGCCCGGTTGCGACAAAAGCGCTCTTCCATTTCTGATAACTCCCATACTGAGCAATGAGAGCTCTCATCAGAACAGGCGCCGCGCTGGGCTTTCCATTTCCACCTAGATTGCCGAAATAGAGCTCATGGAGTCGCATTCCATCGAATTCCCAACCTAACCGCCTTTTCAGAGCGCCATATTCAAAAGAGCGCGCCTGGCCGCTATTTTCTAAGGACTTAAGCTGAGCGATCAAGGCATTGGTCGTTTTGACATAGCCCTGGTAGAGCTTGAAATGCATCTGCATGAGATCCTCGGAAAACCCGGGCATATCCAGAAGCGAGCTATAATCCTTCGGCTGATAGGCAGCCGGCGGAGCCGCTCCTAATGAATAGATACAAGCAAAGATCCAAAGCCAGCGCATTATGCAGCCCTCCCCGACTCTAGTGGCGTCTTACCACCGGCCTGAGAGATGATCTCCGAAAGATTTTTGAAGAAATAGTCACTTAATTCCAGATCGTCATTATAGATTGCCCATCCATTCGGCCGCTGAATGAGAACTCTGTCATAAATATTCTCGCTTTTGCCAACAACGGTCATGACAAAGCAGCGAACCGGAAAGGGATCGTGTTTTGCTAGGTTCTCCTCAATTTCAGAAGTACATTCATCTCCATTTCTGAGGAGATAGGTTCCTGAAGAGGACTTTAACAGCAGTTTTTCCGCTGCCATTCTCTTCAGATCTCCTCGCCAAGCACTCTGCTCTGCGATTTCTGAAGAGAGCTCCCTTTTCATCGAACTCATGCATTGAGACAGAGCCTCATGAGGAGAGCCCGATTTCGTCTCGCCTCCGCAGCGATTCATCTCATCGAGCGTCGATCGCAAAATAAGAGCCGCCTTTTCTGTTAGATGGATCTCTTTGTCTGTATCGACCCACTCAAAGGAGATAGTGCCTTTGTCCCCAACAGAGATGGTCAATTCTGCATGTTTGAGTTGCGGCAGCGGCTCCTTCGGCAGCTGTATTTTGGATTCTAACTCCCCTATCGTCCGAGGAATGTTGAATTCACCACTGCTGCAATCGATCATAATGCTGATCTTATTGCCTTTGAAGTGAGGATCGGCCAAATGATCGTGTAAACGATTGATATTGTGCCAGACAGAAGGGTTGTGCATGGAATGCTTCATAAGATAGGCCTGCCATTAGTGTATCTATATGTCTGTCTATAAGAAATGGCAGTTTAAATTCAAATGGATGGGTGATTTTTCCCCATCCATTTGAATGCCGAATGTGACCTACGAACCTATCTCGCTATTCATCATCATCGACGAAGATAGGCATCCTGATCCGATTGCCGAAAATCACAGGACCGTGATCGTCAAGCATATGCGTTTCATCTACTAGAATCTCCTGAAGATTTTTCTCTCGAAGTTCGCTTGTCTCTTCAATTTCCGATAGAGCAGGCATTTCTTTCGTTTGAACCATAGTGCTTCTCCAAGTTGCGCTATATCACGCTTACAGAGTATAGAAATAAAAGGTTTGTGTGGAGGAAATCTTTGGAATATACGCCCGGAAAAAAACGTTTCATGAACGTTTTCCTACTGGCACTTCTCAACTTGTCTGTTATGTCTTCGCTGAGAAACTTGCCCATCGTTGCAGAATATGGCTACGGCTCACTCTTTTTTTACTTCCTTGTAGCTCTGGTTTTTCTTTTTCCAGCTGCATTGATCTCCGCAGAACTGGCCACTGGCTGGAACGAGACGGGTGGTATCTATATCTGGGTCAGAGAGGCCTTTGGTCCCATGTGGGGATTTTTTGCAGTCTGGATGCAATGGATTCACAACGTAACCTGGTTTCCGGCAATCCTCGCGTTTTCCGCCGCAACCCTTGCGTACATTATCAATCCGGAGCTAGTGAACAATAAGTTCTACATGATCTCATGCATCTTGATCGGCTTTTGGGGAATGACACTCTATAACAGCTTGGGACTCAAGTTCTCCACCTGGTTCTCCGTACTCGGTGTGATTTCAGGAACCATCCTACCCGGATTTCTCATCATCGGTTTAGGGATAGCCTGGCTGATTAACGGCCATCCGATTCAGATCCATCTTTCGCTCGACACACTGATTCCTCCGATGAATGACATCCAGAACGTCGTCTTTCTCACCGGTCTATTTCTCGCGTTTGGAGGCCTAGAGGTCTCTGCCGTGCATGCGAAAGAAGTGCAAAATCCTCAGCGTAACTTTCCTCGCGCCATCCTCATGGCAGCCATTCTTTGGTTTGTTGTATATACCATGGGAGCTCTGGCTATAGCCTACGTCATCCCTCACGAGCAGATCAGCTTGGTTGGCGGCGTTATGGAGGCCTTCCGCATCTTCTTCGTCAAAAACAACGTCGAATTTCTCATGATTCCAATCGCCCTCATGATCGTCTATGGAGCCATTGGTGAGTTGAACGCGTGGATCATCGGTCCCATCCGAGCTCTGCACGCCACCTCAAAGCATGGAGATCTCCCACCGATCTTTCAAAGAGTGAACCGCCATGGAATGCCGATGAATCTCCTGATCTTTCAGGGCTGCATCGTCACCGTAGCCTCCTTCGTCTTCCTTTTCATGCCCTCGGCAAGCTCAGCGTTCTGGATCCTCAGTGCCATGTCCGTTCAGATCTATCTAGTCATGTACGTCCTGATGTTCCTTTCCGCCATCAAACTCCGCTACAGCCATCCTCATGTAAAAAGACCCTACAGGATCCCGTACCACATGAAAGGAATCTGGTTTGTTGGCAGCCTGGGAGTCATTAGTTCAGTCTTCGCCTTCTTTATTAGCTTTGTACCACCTAGTCAATTTCCAGTAGGAAGTAGCGTTTTTTACGAATGTTTCCTTATTATAGGTATCGGACTGATGAGCCTGATCCCCTTTCTGATCTATCTCTTCCGGAAACAAAGCTGGCATACCTACAAGGATAAACCATGACAGAAGATCTCTGCCCAGAAATCAAGCAGCACCGCAAACTAACTCATCCGATCCATCCCCTCATTCAGAATCGCTGGTCATCACGCGCGATGAGCGGAGAGACGATCTCAGACGATGAGCTGAACTCGCTCTTCGAAGCTGCCCGATGGGCGCCCTCCTCTTACAATGCACAGCCCTGGCGCTTTCTCTATGCAAAGAGAGAGACTCCCATCTTTGAGCAGTTCCTAAACCTGCTCGTAGACGCAAACATAATGTGGGCCTCTAAAGCAGCCGTACTGGGTGTCACCATTGCCAGAAAGAACTTCGAGAGGAACAACAAGCCATCCGTCACCCACGCCTATGACACCGGAGCTTCCTGGCAAAATATCTGCTTAGAGGGCACGTACCGCAACCTCATCGTCCATGGAATGGAAGGCTTCGATTATGAAAAAGCCAAAACTGTGCTTGAGATCCCAGACGACTATGCAATTCTGGCCATGTTTGCGATCGGCAAACGCGGATCTAAAGAGAGCCTGCCCCCTGCCCTACAGGAAAGAGACATACCTAGCCCTCGCAAAGAGATCGAAGAATTTGTGATGGAAGGGAAATTCAGAAAATAAAAAAAATCGAGCAAGCTTATAAGCGTTGCTCGATCACGATAAGAATAGCGATTACTCTTGAGCCATGATCGCTGAAACGGCA